>JAZDNE010000030.1:0-12428 GCA_043800235.1 bacterium
TCCTAAATTCCCATATTTCGGTCAAATTTTCCAAAAAATCTTTTCCCCTTAGCTTAGGCTAAACCGCAAAATTTGTTTGAAAAATTATGCCTCGAAATCTGGAAATTTATGACTAAAGGAGCATTCGGCGACAGCCCCATATAAACTACGCCGTTTCCGCCGTCTTGGCATCAAGACATCAAAGCAAAACAATTTTCAATCCCTTTAAAAGAAAAAAGGGCGCGTGCAAAATACAAAAAATTGAAAGAAAATTGTTTTGCTTTGCTCGCCGAGTTTCGGCGCGGCAACGCGGAGCGGAGCTAATCAAGGATTTTTTGTTCAAAAAAGGTTCGAGCTTCGTTCAGTAATTGCGACTATAGAAACTTTGTCAAAAATTGCCAAAGCATTAGGCGTTGGCGTTGATGATTTAATAAAATAGAAATTATGGCAAAAGATTTTTCCAAATTATCAAAAGAAGAATTGCTTAAACTTGTTGAAAAACAAGAGTCTGAATTAGACGCTAAAAAATACGGCCTTGTTTGGGATAGAGAAAGAGAACCCGAGCAGGTGGTTTTGGATTGTGAAAATAATTTGCCAATTTTAAAAAGAATTGCCAAAAAAGAAATCAAAACAAATGAAAGCGATGATAATATTTTAATTGAAGGCGACAATTATCATTCGCTAACTTGTTTAAATTATACTCACAAAGGTAAAGTTGATGTTATTTATATTGATCCTCCATATAATACAGGGAAAGCAAAAGAATGGATATATAATGACAAATATATAGATGAGAATGACAATTATAGACATAGTAAATGGCTTAATTTCATGGAGAAAAGGCTGGTACTTTGCAAGACACTTTTAACTGAAAATGGCGTAATATTTGTTAGTATCGGAAATGAGGAAGTCGCTCAACTAAAAATGTTGATGGATAAAATATTTGGCGATAATAAAGATAATAACATTATTCATTGGAAAAAAAATCAAAAACCACAAAATGCTTCAAAAACAATTTCTGAATCAGCAGAGTTTTTGCTGGTATATTTTCCAAATAATTCGATTAAATTAGTGCGATCTATGGTTGGGACAAAGACGGATGAACATGGAAGTTATAAACCAACTCCTCTTTTTAAATTTGATAATCGCCCAAGAAGGATTCAAATAATTCCATCAGGGACGGTGATCGAGGCAAGGAAATGGAAAAAAGGAATAATATATGGAGCAAAAAATAAATTGGCATATATAGAGGTGATAGATCAGCCAATAATAATAGGCAAAATCTTGCAAAATAAAGTAAGAATTGATGGGCAATGGTGTAAAACAGAAACAAACGGAGAGTATCAAAAGGTAATTAGTGAAAATAGGCTATTCATAAATACAAACGGGTTTCCAAACGAAAAAGCATACAGAGACGAGGATTCTAAAAATGTGCATACTAACTTATGGCTCGATGCTGGATATAACGAATTAGGCAAAATTGCATTGGATGAAGTTTTGGGAGCGGATAATTTATTTCCTTATCCAAAACCGAAAGAATACATAAAGGAGATTCTAAAAAGTACCAATAATGATCAAGCGGTTATTTTGGATTTTTTTGCAGGATCTGGAACAACCGGACACGCTGTTTTAGAATTAAACGCTGAAGATGAAGGAAAACGAAAATTTATTCTTTGTACTAGCAATGAGCTAAATGGCGTCGGATCGGAATTAGTATTACAAAACCCGAAGAAGGACAAAGAAACATTCGGTGTTTGTCAAAGAGTTACTTATCCAAGAATACATAATGTAATTAGAGGTTATAAATTTAAAGGAAAAGACAAAAAAATACTTTTTCAAAATAAACTCTCCTTTAGTCAATTAAAAAACATTGATAAGGTATTAGAGGAAGTTGATGAAATAATAAAAGAAAATGAACAAAAATTTGATGAAATTGAAAAGAAAATTGAAGACAATATTATAGAAGTAATTGGTGTAAATGAATTTAATGGCAAAAAGCCGGGCTTGGGCGGAAACCTGCAATATTACAAAACAGATTTAATTCCCGTTGAGAGAATTGACAACATCAACGATAAACAAAGGCATGAATTAACGGAAAAAGCCGGACAGATGATAGCCATAAAAGAAAATACTTTTGAAGAAGTTGAAATTAACGAATGGTATCAAATTTTTGAGAATAAAGGCAAAACAAGAAAAACAGCGATTTATTTTAGAGAAAACACGGATAAATTTAATGAATTGGTGAAAAAAATAAAAAATACAAAAACGGCTTTGTATATTTTTTCTTATGGTGAAATAGACAAAAAATTATTTACCTATTTGGGAAAAAATATTAAAGTTGAAGATATTCCCGAACCGATATTAGATATTTATAAAGAAATCAATCAAACTTTAATAAAATAATTTTATGTGGCTTAAAGATTTTCAATCAGAGGCAGTGGACCAATTAAGCAATACTTTTTTGGAATTGTGGAAAACAGGGAAATACAGAGTTCCGCTAATTTTTAAAGCGCCAACTGGCGCAGGAAAAACTATTGTTATGGCGGAGTTTTTGCGTTGCCTTGATGACAATTACCAATTTCACGAGGACAAGGCCTATATCTGGGTTTCATTTGGCGGTGATGAATCATACAGCCAGTCAAAAAACAAACTATATCACTACTTCAACGAGGGTACTGATATGAATTTGAAGGACATTAACAATTTGAGCGAGGGAAAACTTTATAAAAACAATATTTTCTTTATCAATTGGTCAAAAATAAAAGGAACTGATAAAGAATCAAAGAAATTAAGGAAAAGTGGTGGCGTTGGTTATGGTGGCGACGCAGTTTTTGACGATTTTATAAGAAAAACGAGGAACGAAAGAGATATTGTTTTGATAATTGACGAAGCCCACACTGAAACAGACACTCGTCTTGCAAATGAAGTAGTTGATCTTATTGATCCGAGAATAATTTTAAAAATTACCGCCACGCCAAAAGATTTGCCGAACATTAGCGATGTCTCGCAGAAAAAGGCGGGATTTGTTGAAGCGCTTGAAAGCGATGTTATAGCAAGCGGACTGATCAAGGAAAAAATTATTATACAAACCGAAGAAGATATTAAAAAACTTGAAAATAAAAAATTATCCGAAGATGAAATAATGCTTGAACTTGCTTTTGATAAAAGGCTTGAGTTAAAAAAGCATTATCAAAAGTTAGGATTAAACATCAATCCGCTTGTTTTAATTCAATTGCCAAGCGATTTTAAAGAAAAAGAAGAAGTGCAAAAAAATTTAAAAAATTCAGTTTTGTTTTATTTAAAGCAAAAAGGAGTAAAAGAAAATGAAATTGCTATTTGGCTTTCCAAGGAAAAGAAAAATCTTTATTGCATTGAAGAAAATGACAATGAAGTTAATTTTATGATTTTCAAAGTCGCTCCCGCGACAGGTTGGGATTGCCCTCGCGCTGATATCCTTGTAATGTTCAGGGAAATCACCAGCCCGACTTTCCACACTCAAATTATCGGTAGAATTAAAAGAATGCCAGAAGCCCATCATTACAAACTTGAAGAATTAAACAAGGCTTATATTTATACAAACTATAATAAAAGCCATATCAGAGATGTTGCGAAGCCTGAAACACCGAACAAACCTCCAATCTATTACACTAAACTTAAAAAGGGCGTTGATAGAATAACTTTAGAAACTACTTATCATCAAAGAACAGATTTTAATACTTTAACACCGCCCCCGCTCTGGCAAAAATTTTTCTTGCAAACTTTAGACGCGGAATTTGGTACAAAAATACAGTTTGTTACGGAAAATCTGAAAATGGTAACAAGGCATTTTGATTTTTCATCGACAGATGTAAATAATCAGATTGTTGTTGACGCTGAAATTGAAAGCTTCGATAATTTTGTCCATGAAATAAAGGAAAAAGGTAAAAATTTAGATTATCACTTTTCGCAACTGGACATCGAAAGACTTTATAACTTGCTTTGTTTTGAAGAATTAAAAAAACAAAGCGACGAGGAAGCAAAATACAACCCTTCAAGATCATGGGGGCAATTAAAATCCGCGCTTAATGTTTGGTTTAATACAAGATTTAGTCTTGATAGAGCGGTTTATTATCCAATCATAGTTAATGAATTGTTAAAAGATACAAGTGTTTTAAAAAATGCCGTTAGCAAGGCATTGAAAGATTTTAGGCAAAAATACGAGATAGAGATCAAAGAAAAAGAAGAAAAGGATATTTTTGATCTTGAATTACCAGCAAAAGAAGCGAGCTTTACCGAAGATTTTGAAAAAATTGAAGGCATAGAAAAAAATGCTTACGAAGAATTTTATAATCGTAAAAAATATTTAGGGAAAGAAAACGAAGAAAAATTCATAAAATTTTTAGAAGCACAGAAGCAAATTATTTGGTGGCATAAACAAGATGATAGCGGAAGAGACGCTTTTGCTATTGAATATTTTGACACGAAAGAAAATAAAAACAGGCTTTTTTATCTCGATTTTATTGTTAGAACCAAAAACCGCGTTTATCTTTTAGATCCGAAAAACAATATTACAGCGAAAAGCCAAGAAACGGCGGACAAGAGCAAGGCGCTTCAAGATTGGATAAAGAAAAATCAATTAAAATATAGTTTTGAGATAATCGGCGGAATTGTAATTGAAAAATATCCAAATTGGAGTATAAACAGTAAAAAGACCTATGTTTATGAGAGCGAGCAAGATTGGGATATTTTGGATTTGAAATAAATAATTAAAACAGAAAATTTTAGTTGTAGGAACGAGGCATTACCTCGTTCTTGCAACCAAAAATGATATGAAAAAATCAATTCAGATAACAAGTTTAGTCGCCATTATTATAATTATAACCGTTTTTAGCGTTAAAATTTTTCTTAGCGATCAAAAATATGGGCAGGTTTGCGATAATGGACAATGGGTAAAGTATGGGAATTATAGCAAAGAGCCGCTAATAGATGGATGCAAAGACAGAGGATATGACGCAGATGGTAAAGATGGCAGGGATTATGATAAATCAAATTTAATTAGGGTAAGTAGTCCCAAGTCGAATGATATTATTTCAAGTCCGTTAATTGTAAACGGCGAGGCGAGAGGAATATGGTTTTTTGAAGGCAGTTTTCCTGTGAAATTATTTGATGATAATAATAATTTGCTTGCGATAGGCATAGCGCGAGCAAAAGGCGAATGGATGACAGAAAATTTCACGCAGTTTGAGGCGGAAATAGAATTTAACAATTTAAAACAGGGGAAAGGGGTTTTAGTATTAGAAAAAGACAATCCATCTGGTTTGCCGGAGTTTGATGATGAATTAAAGATACCTATTATTTTCGGATTGCAATAATGGGATTTTTTATCTCTTGCAAATTTTTTGTATTGTGGTATATCCAAAATATATGCGATTGCATGGAAACTAACCCCTTAAAATTTAAAAATTATTTCAATAAAAATTGTTTAATTTAAAAAACTATATGAAAATTATAAGCCAAGTTTTTAAAAATAATGAAAGAATTCCTAAAATATATACATGCGACGGAGAGAATATAAATCCGCCATTGGAATTTTACGAAATTCCGAAAAACGCGAAAAGTTTATGTCTGATTGTGGACGATCCTGTCGCTCCTTTAGGAACATTCACTCATTGGATTGTATGGAATATTCCGCCAACCATTACGGAAATAAAAGAAAACTCTATTCCTATTGGAGGGTCGCAAGGATTTACGAGTTTTAAAAAAATCGGATATGGCGGACCTTGTCCGCCAAAGGGTTCGGAACATAAGTATTATTTTCGGCTTTACGCTCTTAATGATATGGTTGATTTGCCTGATGCCGCTAACGAGGAGGAAGCAAAGGATGCCATAAAAATGAATGTGATAGCAAAGGCAGAGTTAATTGGAAAATATTCAAGATAATATGGAGTGTGATGTCCATAGGTTGTATGACAAAAAATTTAAGATATGGTAGAATAGCAATATAATTTAAAATGTTTCAAATTATATTGCGTATGACACAAAATCAATTAGATTTATTTTTTAAGTATCTTAAAAAAGATAATATATTAGCGGGACCTCAAAGAGAGGGAACTGTTTTAAATTTTAAGGAAATTGAAAATATAGATGATATTGAGCTTACTAATGAAATCCCGTTGCATTCTTTTAAACCATTTCTGTTGCCTGTAAAAGAAGAATTATCAGAGTTAAATAAAAAATTATCTTTAAAAATGGCATTAGTTGGTTTGACAACGGTTGATCTTCGCGCGCTTACTATTTTGAACCATATTTTTGAGAAAGATCCGTTTTATCAAAATAAGATAAAAAATACATTGATAATTGGTTATGGAGAATTCCCTTGCGAATATAAGGGAATTTTCGCGACGCAGTATGAGGAAAATATATTAGAACATATTCAATTCGATATTTTTATTGTTAAAGGAACAAATAATGGAACTACGCGCAATGGCGGGGATTATAAAATTTTTACTGGATCGGAAGACGGGCAGAAAGCGCTTGATAAATTTGGCTATGAAAAATATGAAAATATTCAGTACAGCGGACCTATAATGGAAGAAGGGACGGATAAGCTGATGGGAAATGTAAAAGAAGCGATGGGAAATCTGTCTCCGGAAAGCAAAATTTTTCAAGATTTGGGAAAACGATGCATAGAATGCGGGAGATGTTCTATTATTTGTCCATTATGTTTTTGTTTTTGTTTGAAAGATGAGCAAGATATTTCCGACAAACAAGGGCTTAATACCCGCTCATCAAAAATCAACAGGCGAATTAAAGAAAAAAAAGTTGAAGCTTCGTTATGCCGCATGCGGACATCGACTACATGTTTTTATGGCGAATTCAGCGAAATTGCCGGCGGGCATAAATTTTTAAAAAATCCATCGGAAAGAATTTTTAATTGGTATGAACATAAATTTGCAAGATTTCCAAGTGAAATATCTATGATTGGATGTGTGGGATGCGGAAGATGCGCGAAAGTATGTCCCGCAGGGATAAATATTAGGGAAGCGCTGGGGGAAATTTTAAAAATTAAGAATAATTAATTCTAATTTTTTAATTCTGATTTCATGTTAAATCCTTACCAAACTGTTTTGGCGAAAATAAAAGATATAAGAGATGAGTCAAATGAGGTAAAACTTTTTACTTTATTTTTTTTAGATAAAAATTTTAAAAAAGATTTTAATGTAAAATCAGGGCAAATAGTCGAAGTTGGCATTTATGGATTCGGAGAGGGACCTTTTGCAATATGCTCGTCTGTTTATGAAAAAGATTTTTTTCAAATTTGTGTCAGGAAAACAGGCAAATTGACAAATAAAATGCATAAGGCTAAGATAGGGGATATATTCACAATTCGCGGACCTTATGGACTGGGAGTTTTTCCAGAAACTAAAAGGAATTTACTGCTTGTGGCTGGAGGCTTGGGACTTGTCCCGCTTCGGTCGTTAATATATAAGTATATTTTTGGATATTTCGGAGGCTATTGGCGTCTGCAAAAGTTTAACGCTCCTATAGTCGCTCTCAAAGGGGGATTTACGCCAAAAGCGCAGCTTTTTTATGGAGCGCGTTCGCAAGATGATTTGATATTTAAGGATGAATATAGGAGATGGAGAAAATATATTGATATGCATATTACTTTAGATAACGAAGAAATTGGCTGGAATGAACATTCGGGAGTTATTACGACATTATTTAGGGATGTAAAAATAGTTGATAATCCTATCGCCATACTTTGCGGACCTCCGATTATGTATAAATTTGTATTAGATGAACTAAAAAGGTTGAAATTTAAAGATGAAGATATTTATATGTCTTTGGAGAGAAGAATTCATTGCGCCGTAGGCGTTTGCCAGCATTGCGCCGTCGGTTCTAAATATATCTGCAAGGACGGTCCAGTATTTCGATGGAAGGATATTAAAAGTATAAAAGGAATAATTTGAATATAAATAAACACAAATTAATAACGAATTGAAAATTCGTTATAAATTCGTGAAAATTATTTTTATGGGAAAAAAACAAAAATTTCTAAATATAATAGTTGTATTTGTTATAGTTTTTATAAGCGCTTATTTCGGATATTGGTTCGGAAGCGCTAAAGAAATAGTTTTAAAAGACGGATTTATAAACGGAACGACAACAGCAAAAGTTATCATCAAAGATAAGACCCCGCCTATTGCCATTGATAAAGAGATCGATTTTAATCAATTTTGGGATGTGTGGAGCTTGGTTAAAAATGAATATGTAGAAAAAAATATTGAAGATAAAAAATTATTTTATGGCGCTATTGAAGGGATGGTCGCTTCTTTAGGCGATCCTTATACGGTTTATTTAAAACCTGAAATATCAAAAGAATTTACAGATGAATTATCAGGCGAGTTTGAAGGAATTGGGGCGGAAGTCGGGATAAAGCATGATATATTGACGATTATTTCTCCGCTCCCTGATACTCCGGCAGAGAAAGCGGGATTAAAATCTGGAGATAAAGTTTACACTATCAATGGCGAAGATACTATGGGAATGTATTTGGATGTGGCTGTAAGTAAAATAAGAGGAAAAGCTGGAACGGAGGTTATATTAAAGATAGCAAGAGAAGGGCATAAAGATCTTTTAGAAATAAAAATTATAAGAGGCGCTATAAAGTTCGACAGTGTTAGATGGGAAATGCGAGATGACGGCATAGCTTATATTAAGGTATTGCATTTTAACACTGATACAGTTGATAAATTCAACGAAGCTGTTAGCGATATAGCGGGAAAAAATCCAAAGGGAATTATATTGGATTTACGCGGAAATCCAGGCGGATTTTTAGATGCGGCGGTTAAAATGGCAAGCGAGTGGATAGAGGATGGCGTTGTTGTTACAGAAAAATATTCCGAAGAAAAAAAGAAAGAACATAATGCTATAGGACGCGCTCATTTTTCAAATTATAAAACAGTGGTTTTAATAAATAAAGGGAGCGCTTCTGGATCTGAAATAGTCGCGGGGGCTTTAAAAGATCTTGGGTACGCGGTTTTGGTCGGGGAAAAAACTTTTGGCAAGGGGTCAGTGCAGTCGTTAGAAGAATTTGATGACGGTTCTTCGCTTAAGATTACTGTTGCGAAATGGCTTACTCCGAACGGGCATTGTATTAACGAAACTGGCATCGATCCGGATATGACTGTTGAACTTACTGATAAAGATTATAATGAGGATAATGATCCGCAGATAGATAAGGCGACGGAGGTATTGTTGGGAGAGAAGAAAATTAAAAATTAAATTGGATTTAGCGAATTTTATGAAAATAACTATTCCACAATCGAACATGGAGCAAGTTCGCAACATAATGCGTCATCTCGGCTATTTTGAGAATTTTGATCGTCATACAGGGAAAACAAGCTATATAAAAAGAATAAGCAGACAAGCATTTTATCCGCGTTTTCATGTTTATATCGCGGAAAGTCAAGCGGGGAGAGTAATAGATTTGCATTTAGATCAAAAGCAAGCTTCTTATGCTGGCTCACACGCGCATAACGCGGAATATGACAGCGAGGTTGTTAGGAAAGAAGTGGAAAGAATGAGGAATATTTTAGAGAATATGGAAAGAGCGCCAGAAAAAAAGTTTCTGACGGAAAAAAAGAACTCGGGGTTATGGGAGAAATTTAAAAGTTTTTTTAGCAAGAATTAGCTCTATACATTGCTACTTGATACAAAAATTAATTTATGATCATCGGAATTGATGCATCGCGCGCTGATAAAAAAATAAAGACAGGGACTGAATGGTATTCTTATTTTTTAATTGAGGAATTAAAAAAAATCACGGCTGGAACTGGACATAAAATAATATTATATTCGCGCGAGCCGTTGCATGGAGACTTGGCGAAATTGCCTGCGAACTGGGAAAATAAAATTTTAAAGTGGCCGCCGAAATATTTATGGACAAATATTCGGCTGTCATTAGAAATGCTTTTAAATCCGCCAGATGTTTTATTTATTCCAGCTCATTCAGTGCCATTATTGCATCCTGAAAATACAGTTGTTACTTGGCATGATATCGGGTTTGAAAAATTTAAACATCTTTATACTCCGCAGACATATTGGTATCATAAATGGACAGTTAGATATTCATTGAAACACGCTAAAAAAGTTATTGTAATTTCTGAATTTACGAAGAATGAAATTTTGGAGTTATTCAAAATTTCGGCTGATAAAATGGCAGTAATTTATAATGGATATGATAATAATAAATATCACATGGATCTGGAAAAAAATAATATCAGAGAAGTACTGGATAAATATAAAATTTTATCGCCTTATATTTTTTTTATCGGGAGATTGGAAGAGAAGAAAAATATTGCGGGGTTGGTAAAGGCTTTTGCAAAATTACGCGAATCAGCGCGAATTGGAAATCTAATAAACGGGAATAATTTAAAGTTAGTTCTTGCCGGTCGGCGAGGATATGGGTATGAAAAAGTGGAGAAAATTATTAAAGAAAATAATTTGCAGGATGATGTAATAGAATTAGGGTGGACGGCTCAAGAGGATGTCCCGTATTTATTGGCAGGCGCTAGTATTTTTTGTTTTCTAAGTTTTTACGAAGGGTTTGGCATACCAATTTTGGAAGCTATGGCTTGCGGCGTTCCTGTATTGGCTTCTGATATTTCAGTATTAAAGGAGGTCGCTGGAAATGCCGCGATTTTTGTTGATTCTCGCAGTATAGAAAATATAGCGCGGGAGTTGGAGAAATTGTTAAAAGATAAGGCGTTAAGGGATGAGTTTATATTGAGAGGTTTGGAACATGTTAAAAATTTTAGCTGGGAAAAATGCGCGAGAAAGACATGGAAAATAATATCAAATATTTCTGAGACACTATGATAAACATAAAAAAATTAAAAAGGAGCGTTAAATACGCGGGAAAGGGGATTGTTCTTGTATTTAAGACTGAACAAAATTTTAGGATACAATCGTTGTCTCTGCTGTTGGTGGCAATAGCCGCTTTTTATTTTAAACTAAAAACATGGGAGTCTGTGGCGGTTATACTGGCTTCGGTTATAGTTTTAGTATTGGAGCTTATAAACGCCTCGTTTGAAAGAATGATTGACGCGGTTATTCCAAGAATGAATGATTATGTGAAAGATATAAAAGATATTATGGCGGCGACGGTTCTTATAGCTTCAGTCGCGGCTTTGATTATAGGTATATTGATATTTTTGCCGTACATTATGGACATCAGGGTGTGATGTCCATAGAGTATAAATTGTCAATTCTAAATTTTTAAATAATTTAATTACCCCGTCTTTACAAGAGAAAAGAATATTATGGATTTTAATTTATCTAAAATAAAAAAAGTTCATCTTATAGGCATTGGCGGCATAGCGGTAAGCGCTGATGCCAAGTTTTTAATTGGAATCGGGAAAATCGTTACAGGATCGGATGCGCGCGATTCAGAAATTATAAATGAGCTTCGAAAAAAAGGCATTTTTGTTACTATTGGACATAAGGCTCAAAATATAAAAAAAGACATAGATTTGATTATTTATTCTCCGGCAGTGCCTTATGAAAATGTGGAAAGAACAAAAGCGAGAAAATATGGAATTCGAGAAATAAGTCATACAGAGTTTTTAGGATGTTTAAGCCAAAAAATGCAGACAGTCGCGGTTTCAGGAACAAATGGTAAATCAACAACAACCGCTATGATTGGTTTGATTTTAGAAAAAGCTGGACTTGATCCAACTGTGATTGTGGGGAGCAGGGTACCATGGTTTGAAGAAGGAAATTTGCGCGCGGGAGCGGGGTGGTGCGATAGTTATAGGTTAACGCATGGAAAAATCCCCCCCAGCTATCACACCAAAAATTTTGGTGTGGTAGCCAGCCCCCCTTTAAAAAAGGGGGGAGAAAGTTTATTTGTTGTAGAGGGGTGCGAATATAAGGCGGGGATGATGGAATTGAGTCCTGAAATGATTGTGTTGACAAATATAGAAGAAGATCATTTGGATTATTATAAAAATTTAGCGCATATAAAACGAGTTTTTCATAAGTATGTAAAAAAAGTGGAAAATGGAGGCTTAGTTGTTTATAATTCTGATGATAAGAATACCATTGATGTAATTGGCGGATACCGTGGGAGGAAAGCGGGATACGGCGTAGCGTCAAATATTAGTCATCAATTATTAAGCGATAAGGAAGCGGATAAATTGGAAATTAAGAAATTAGAAATTGTTGGACATAAAGCAAATAACATAGATGCGGAGGCAAAAAATGTTATAGTTAAGAATCAACGGCAAAATTTTGAATTTTATCGGAATGGCAATAAGCTTGGCGAGATAAAATTGCGCGTCCCGGGTATTTTTAATATTTATAACGCGATGGCGGCGGCAACTGTCGCGCTGGAGTTAGGTGTAAATTTTAAAATTATTAAAAAGAGTTTAGAAGATTTTAAAGGAATATGGAGAAGGTTTGAA
>JAZDNE010000041.1:0-2744 GCA_043800235.1 bacterium
TTTAGTCATAAATTTCCAGATTTCGAGGCATAATTTTTCAAACAAATTTTGCGGTTTAGCCTAAGCTAAGCCAAGAAATTTTTTGGAAAATTTGACCGAAATATGGGAATTTAGGACAAAGAGGCATTCGGCGACAGCCCCTTTATTGCTTTTTTGTTTTCTTAACTTAGTGCGCGTACTCGTCATCTTCCCACAAAGCGAACAGGTTGCTCTCCGTATCGTAACACATCGAATAATATCCTTTCCCGAGAATCGGCTTTTTTGGAACGACGACTCTTCCACCAAGCATTCTTACCCTGTTTTCATAATGATCTACCGACGGAACTCCAATATAATTTATAATCGTCTGTTTTTTCTTTTCTCTTCGCAACAATGATGCGGCAAGAGATTCTTCTCTGCCATTTTTTGTGACAATCGGCCAAGGCTCTATAGATGAATCTTTAAATTCCCATTCAAATAATTCCGCGTAAAAACTTCTTGCTCTTTCTATATTATCAACTGGAATTTGAAATCGCGATATTGTAGGCATACATTAATAAAGCATAAAAACAAGAAAGCAAGAAAACAAATTTTCAATACTTCTTGACTTTTGCTTTTTTTGAATACATATTAAATTTATTAATTTTTCAATTCAAATCTCGCGTTTACCTCCCCCCAATTTACTATATTCCAAAATGCATCCGCATATTTTTCCTTGTCATTCTTATAATCAATATAATAAGCATGCTCGAACATATCCAATACCATAAATATTTTAACAGTGGGATAAATATTAACATTATGTTTTTCAATTTGCATAATCAAAGGCTTTTTAATTTCTTCGTCATACGCCAGCGCGACCCATCCTGATCCCTCCACGCTCATCGCAGTTTTATTAAACTCTTCCTTAAACCTTTCGAAAGATAAAAATTCTTTCTCTAAAATTTTAAGGACCGCGCTTTGCGACGCATTTTTCGATTTTTTCGAAGGAATTAAATTATTCCAGAATAACGAATGAAGTTTAAATCCTCCAATATTGAACGCGAGCTCTTTTATCATACCTTTTAAGTTTATGTCAATATCCGAAATTCTCGCTTGATTAAGCGAATTTATAATTCCGTTCGCGCCGATTGCGTAAGAATTATGGTGTTTTTCATAATGTATCATTAACTGCTCCGCGGACATATACGGCTCTAAATCATTATATTGATAAGGCAATTTTGGTAAAATATATGGCATAATTTAATACAAAAATACCGATCAAATCCAAATATCAAATTATTATAAATCAATTTCAAATGCCCAATATCCAATTTCATTCCTTTGCAGTTTAAAGTTTTGGGGGTTGAATTGGAATAATTTGAATTTTGAAATACTTTTGCGCTTTGAATTTCTAATTTTAAATTTTTATTTATACACTTCCGTCTCTGGATATGCCGCGGCCCATGAAAACCAAAATCCGAACATTGATGGAAGTTTTACTAATCCCGCGATAGGATGTTCTTCAAATAAACTTGCCGACTCCATATCTTCATTATATTTAGCAACAATTTTTTTATTCGCAAAATTATCTTTTATGACACCTTCCTCGCGCAATTTTGCAAAACTATAAGCTTTCGCGTTCCCGCCCGCAATAATTCCCAAAATTAAATCCCTATTGGCAAGCCGCGCGTCTATTTTTGAAATAGGAAAAAAATTTTCTGAACTCCTATAATATTCTTCATAAGGATCATCATCATAAAATCTGAAAAATCCAGTATCGCGCGAGAGCGCTTCTCCATTTGGATATATCTTTTTAAATCCGCCGTAATTTATTTGCTGGAAATCGACCATATCAAGTTTTGTTCCTGTCATTTCTCCGTAAATCGCTTCTCCTAAAATTAACGACCACAAACTTTCTGTTTTTCGATCATATATCAAAGAATTAGAATTCCACACCATACCCGATGTCCCAAATTCTACTTGCTCCTCATCAACAAGCGAATAAAACGCGACTCCAGAAAAACATAAAGGACAATACGCCACTAAAATTTTCTTTCCATTAAAAATATCGTTGACAACCTGATGCCATGCTAAAATTTTAAAAGGATAAAACCGGTTAATTCCTTTTATATTAACGGCAATTCCCATATCTATATCGGAAAGATAATCATCAGCTATTTTAATTGGAATAAATTTTGGATTATCAATAGGCGGAATTCCGTCTTTTCTCGGTCCAGCGGATATAATTTCATAAAATGGGATTTTGTGAAAAATCCCTGAAGTTTCTTGAACGATTATTTCTTTTTCTTTTCCTTTAATTATTCTTTTAATTTTTTTATTTTTAGTATATTCTCCGCTCGGAAACACAAAATAATCTCGCCTTAAAAAAATTCGATATAGAATAACGCCAAAAATTGCGAAGACTAATAATTTAATCATATTTAATAAACAAACTTCAATTATCCCAACGCGTTTACATCGCGGGGCATCAAAAATTATTAAATTTATCGCTTTATATTATTTATGGTATTCGTTCATAGAGGATTGTTCACTCTCCTTTAAAAAAGAAACAGGATAAATAATTAAAAAATCTAGCCACAAATATAGCTAGATTAAATACAAAACTATCTTATTCATCTTAACGGGTCATACGCAATTTAACCAATAATAAAAAATAAGGTATAATTATTGTTATTAACTTAATAACAATAATTACTATGACAAAAGAAGAGAAACAAGTTTTTGAATTAGTTTTTCCCAAAGGAGTATTTGAATGGTTTGAT
>JAZDNE010000042.1:0-16020 GCA_043800235.1 bacterium
ATCAAACCATTCAAATACTCCTTTGGGAAAAACTAATTCAAAAACTTGTTTCTCTTCTTTTGTCATAGTAATTATTGTTATTAAGTTAATAACAATAATTATACCTTATTTTTTATTATTGGTTAAATTGCGTATGACCCGAAAAAATGAAATTTGTAAAAAAACTATGTTTTGTGTTGATAATTTTGTCAATATGTATAGTTAACGGAAAAACTTTGAGTTATGCTCCAGCTGTGATGAGCGTATTATGTATGTTAGAGGTAGTTAATGTAATATTTAATTGAGAATGGAGGATAAAAAATCGAGGGGACGAGTGTTTTAATAGCTTGTCCCTCTTTTTTTTATTTAGTTTTATCTAATAGGGATGCAGAAAATTTGTTTGACCGACGGTAATTTTTGTGTTAGGATTAAAGAAAATAACATCCCTCTGCCACGCATTTCAAAGGAGAGGTAAAATTAAGATATATGAAAAAATCAGAATTAACTTTTGCCGCGGCGCAGGCGCCGTTGGATTTTTTAATGCTTGCAATAGCGGCGATTGTTGCTTATTATATTAGATTTGAGTCGTCTTATACGGAATTAAGGCCAGTTATTTATGAGTTGCCTTTTAAGACTTATTTAAATATAGTTTTTCCAATTATTTTTTGTTGGCTTTTAATATTTGCGTTTGCAGGCTTATATAAAATAAAAAATACTCGAAGAGTGTTGGACGAATTTTCAAAAGTTGTTTTAGCTTGTTCGACAGGCGTGATGGCGGTAATAATTTATATCTTTCTAAAGCGGGAAATGTTTTCTTCTCGTTTTGTTGTGCTTGCAAGTTGGATTTTAGGAATAATTTTTGTTTTTTTGGCGCGTGTCGCGATGATTTATACGCAAAGATGGCTTTTGAAAAAAGGTATTGGCATAAATAAAGCGGTTTTAGTTGGAAATAGTAAAACTTCTGATATTATAAAAGAAGAATTTGATAAAAATCCATCTTTCGGTTATAAAGTTATAGAGAAATTTGTGAATTTTAGGGAGAATGAATTAGCGAACTTAGCCGAAAAAGAAGAGATAGATGTTATTATCCAGACAGATCAAAATATGGGCAAGGAAGAAATAATGAATTTATTGGATTTTGCGGCAGTCAATCAAATTTCTTTTAAATATACAGCTGATTTGTTTGGTGCGGCGGCTATTCAACGGGAAGTTTCAACAATCGCGGATATTCCTATTATTGAGATAAAAAGAACTTCGCTTGATGGATGGGGACGAATTGTTAAAAGAACATTTGATATAATAGGCGCTATAATCGCCATAATTATTTTTTCGCCTGCTATGATTGCCGCGATGATTGCAATAAAATTTGATTCGAAAGGACCTGTTTTTTATTTAGATTATAGATATGGACAAAAATTTAAAAAATTTATTTGTTATAAATTCAGGTCAATGTATATTGAAATGTGCAGCGGGGATGGACCTACCGGCACTGAATCTGGAAACAAGATATTTGAAAAATTATTTGTTTCAGAATTAAATACTAGACAAGGACCTTTGATTAAGGTAAAAGACGATCCGCGGGTTACTAGAGTGGGGAAATTTATAAGAAAATTTTCTATTGATGAGTTCCCGCAATTTTTTAATGTTTTAAAAGGGGATTTAAGCATAGTTGGACCGAGACCGCATATGTCTATAGAAGTTGCGAAATATGAAAAACATCATAAGCGTCTTTTTGAGATAAAACCAGGTATTACGGGACTTGCGCAAATTTCAGGAAGGAGCGATCTTGATTTTGAAGACGAAGTTAAATTGGATACATATTATATCGAAAACTGGTCTCTTAAGATGGATTTAGCGATTTTACTCAAAACGCCATTCGCGTTGTTGAGAAATAGAAAAGTTGAGTAAAATATAGTCTGATATTATGGACGACACACTATGAAAGCGCGCTTAGAAACTTTAAAAAATTGATGAGTAGCGAAGTTTTGCAAGTTTTAGGAAAACCGCAGATGTATCAGTAGATACGAAGAGGATTTTCCTAAACGAAAAACAAGCTAATCGCAATTTTTATAGTTTATGGAGCGCGAAGTCATAGTGTGTCGTCCATAAGAGAGCAAAGCGATAAAAAATTTTATGAAATTAAAAAAAAGGCACATTTTAATTACAGTAGCGATATTAGCGATAATAGCGACGATAGTTATTTTTAAAAAGAATGATTCGTCGGAAGATAAATACATTACCGCCAAAGCGGAGCGCGGAGACTTGCGTCAAATCGTATCGGCGACCGGAACTGTTGTTCCTCCTTCGGAAATAAATTTGAATAGTTTGATTACAGGAAAAATTATAGAAATGAATGCCGATATCGGGGATGAAGTAAAAAAAGGACAAATTTTAGCGAAATTAGACGGAAAAGATTTAGAGATAAAACTAAAAGAAGCTGAGGCTAATTTGGAGGCGGCGCGCGCTGATCTTAGCAAGCTTTTAGCGGGAGCAAAAGAAGAAGATGTGGCGATAAGCGTTATAAATGCGGAGAAATCCAAAGCTGATTACAATAATTCGTTAAAGACTTTAGAGGATATAAAAAAACAATCAATCCATGATATAAAATCTGCTGAAGATAATTTTGAAAATACAAAAGAGAAAACGAAAAAGGATATAGATGTGGCTGAAGAATCTGTGAGATTATATGCAAATAATTTAGAAAATGTAAAAACGATAAAATCACAAATCATTGAAAATGTTAAAGAAGACGCTCTTACCGATATTGAAACAAAAACATTTGTCGCAGAAGCGTCTTTAAATGTGATTTATGATATATTGAATGATAGCGATATGAGCGTTGTGATTAGTGTTAAAGACACAGGTCATATTAGTCAAACGAATAATTATTATAATTTGGCGCAGGATAAAATAGTTGAGGCAAGAGCGTTATTATCGGACGCGCGCGCGGATAAAAGTTCAGAAAAGATTAAAACCGTTTTAGACAAAACAAATTTAGTTTTGAATGAAACATTTAACGCGCTTTTGTCTTGTTATAATATTTTAATAAATACTGTTACCAGCAATGATTTATCTAAAACTGAATTAGACGCGCATAAAACCAATATAAAAATAGAGCAGACAAACATAAGCGCGGCTTTGGGAATTATACAGTCTGATAAGCAATCTTTAGATAATGCTCAATTGGATTATACTTCGTCCGTCGATTCCGCTGAAAATAATTTAAAGAGTTCTAAGGTTAATTTAGAATTGGCTAAGACGACGCAATTTGCAAAAATATCGGATGCGGAAAATAATTTATTTTCAGTTCAAATATCATGTCAAAAGAAAATTAACGACCAAGAGGCTTTAGCCGATTCTTATTATAATAATTGGAAATTGATGGAGCGGCAGTTAGATTTGAAGAAATCTTCGCCGTTAGGATCGGAAATAAATATATATAAATCAAGAATCCAACAAGCGGAAGCGGCAAGGGATTCTGTAAAAGAAAATTTTGAAAAGACTATTTTAGTCGCTCCGACGGATGGCATTATTACAGATAAAAATTATGAAATCGGAGAGCAAACTAATTTGAATATGGAAGTTTTCTCGATGATGATAATCAATTTTTACGAGGCAGAAATAACAATTCCAGAATCGGATATAGTAAAAATAAAGATAAAGCAGGATGTTAAAGTTACATTAGACGCGTATGGAGATGAGGTTGAATTTACTGGCGAAATTATATTTATTGAACCTGCTGAAACTATAATTCAGGATGTTGTTTATTATAAAGTTAAAATTGCGCTTGATGAAAGTGAATATGATATCAAATCAGGAATGACCGCTAATGTTGATATAGAGACGGCAAAAAAAGAAAATATTTTAATGATTCCTCAACGGGCTGTTTTAGGCAAAAATGGAGACGGTTATATTAGAAAGCTTGAAGGCAAAAATGTGGAAGAAGTAAAAGTTAAGATAGGCTTAAAAGGCGAAGATGGAATGGTCGAAGTTTTAGAAGGCGAGTTAAAAGAAGGAGATACAATTGTAGTGTTTGAGCGAAAATAGAAAACAAAAAAACAAATGCTTATCCATGTCGAAAATTTAATAAAAGATTATATAAATGACGATTTTTCAACCACTGTTTTACGCGGAGTCTCTTTTGATATTAAAAAAGGAGAATTTGTTTCTATAATGGGGCCGTCTGGTTCGGGAAAATCAACATTGATGCATATTTTAAGTTTTTTAGATAAAGCTACCGGAGGAATTTATAAATTTAACGATAAGGATGTTACTAAATTTGATGATAACACGCTCGCGGATATGAGAAATTATGATGTGGGTTTTATTTTTCAGCAGTTTAATCTTTTAGCAAGAACTACTGTTTTAGATAATGTAAAACTTCCTCTTATTTATTCCACGCGCGTTCTGAAATCAGAGCATGCGAAAAGATCGGCAGAAGCTTTAGAAAATGTTGGCATGTCTCATCGGTTAAATCATTTTTCAAACCAATTATCAGGAGGAGAGAAACAAAGAGTCGCGATTGCAAGAGCTTTAGTTAATGATCCGGAAGTTATTTTCGCGGATGAACCCACAGGCAATTTAGACAGCAAATCGGGAAAACAAGTTATGGAAATTTTGCAGAAATTAAATGACGAAGGCAGAACCATAATTTTAGTGACGCACGAAAAATATACAGCTGAACACGCGGATAGAATAATTCGTATTTTTGACGGCAAAATACAATCTGATGAAAAGGTAAAAACGAGGATTAGAGCTGAGAAAGAGGAAGAACTTGTAAAATAAAAATCAAAATGAATCTACGAGAATTTTTAAAATTAGCGATAACATCTCTTTTATCAAATAAATTTCGCAGTTTTTTAACAATGCTGGGCATTGTTATTGGCGTTGCTTCAATTATCATTATAATTTCAGTCGGAGCAGGCGCGCAAAGTCTGATTTTTAACCAAATTAAAAGCGTTGGCTCAAATTTAGTAGGAATTTTACCTGGAACAAGCGAAAAGGACGGTCCTCCAGCGTCCGCTATGGGTATAGTAATTACGACATTAACATATGAGGATTCTGTAGCTATTTCAGATAAAAAAAATATTCCATATGCCGAGGCGGTCGCTTCCTATGTTCAGGGAATTGGAACTATAAGTTGGGAAGGGAAAAATACTGACGCGACTTTTGTAGGAACGAATTCAGGATATATAAATGTGGAAGATGCGGGAGTGGAGGACGGTCGTTTTATAAACGAGCAAGAAGAGCGTGAATTGGCGCGAGTTGTTGTTTTGGGGCATGGGATTAAAGAAGAACTTTTTGGCGAAGAAGACGCTTTGAACGAGAGAATTAAAATAAAAAGAGAAACTTTTCGCGTTATTGGAGTTTTAAAAGAAAGGGGGTCGGCAGGATTTATCAATCAGGATGATTATGTTTTTATCCCTGTTTCAAGCGCGCAAAAGCTTCTTTTGGGAATAAATCATTTGAGTTTTATACGAATTAAAGTCGATGATTCCAAAAATATTGAAAAAACTATAGATGATTTAACATGTTTATTAAGAGAAAGGCATGATATAAAAGAAAGCGATCCTTCTGATTTTAGCATCAGAAGTCAAGAGCAGGCGTTGGAAGCCTTAAATAAAATCACAGATGTTTTAAAATTTTTTATGGCCTCGATCGCCGCGCTGTCGCTTGTTGTTGGAGGAATCGGGATAATGAATATTATGCTCATATCCGTAAGCGAAAGAACGCGCGAAATCGGACTTCGCAAAGCTGTTGGCGCAAAATTTTCGCATATAATGCTCCAATTTTTAGTAGAAACAATAATTATAGCCTTGCTTTCGGGGATAATAGGAATTATAATTGGCGCGGCAGTCTCAGTTTTAATAGCGATTATTGCAAAATATTTAAATTACGACTGGGATTTGGTAATTTCTATTTTTTCTATAATTATCTCGGTAGCCGTTTCAGGAGGAGTGGGTCTTATTTTTGGGATTTATCCGGCAAGAAAAGCGGCGAAACTTGATCCGATTGAAGCTTTGAGGTATGAGTAGCAGGTCTTTTAAAGATTTATAAAATATACCAATACTTTATGCTCATAATACAGATAATTAAAACCTCATATAGCTCGCTTGTTAAACAGAAAATGAGAAGCGCGTTGACAATTTTGGCTGTCGCCGTCGGCATCGGCATAGTTATTATTGCGCTTTCCGCAGGCGAAAGTATGAGATTGTTTGTAAAAGGACAATTAGAATCTTTCGGTTCGGATTTAATTGAGGTTGAGGTTAAGGTTCCGTCCGCAAAGCAGGTGTCTGTCTCAAATGCCGCTGGACAAGCGATGGGCATAACTATAACTACATTAAGCGTAGAAGATATGGAGGCTGTAAAGAAACTTCCGAATGTTAAAAATGCTTACGCTATGGCGACAGGGCAAGATTTAGTAAGTTATAAGAATGAGAGAAAAACAATAATGTTGATAGGGGCAACCTCGGAAACGCCGAATGTTGACAAAGGCGTCAAATTGGCGAAAGGCGTTTTTTTTACCGAAGATGATGACAAAAGTTTGGCGCAGTTTGTGGTTTTAGGCTCAAAGGTAAAAGACGAATTATTTGGCGATGATGACGCAATTGGAAAATCCATAAAAATAAAAAGGAAAAATTATAAAGTGCGCGGAGTTTTGGAATCGCGAGGAGTTATGATGGGAATGGATTGGGATAACTTGATATATGTTCCGATAAGGACATTGCAAAAAAAAATAATGGGGATAGATCATATAGCGGCCTTGTTCGCGCAAGTCGAAGATGTTGATTTAATTGATGCGACAAAAGAAGATATGATAGATTTGATGCGCGAGAGACACAATATTGACGATCCGTCAAAGGATGATTTCGCAGTTATTACTATGATTGAAGGACAGGAAATGATTGATAAAGTTTTCGGAGGAATAACCCTTCTTTTATCGGCGTTGGCTTTTATTTCGCTTGTAGTCGGCGGAGTTGGAATAATGAATATTATGTTTGTAAGTGTTTCGGAAAGAACTTATGAGATCGGGCTTAGAAAAGCGGTCGGCGCTAAAAGCGCTGACATTTTAAAACAATTTTTATTTGAATCTGTTATCTTAACTTTTTTTGGCGGAATTTTAGGAATTATTGGAGGATTATCGATTACATTTTTAGTAGTATTTTTAGCTGGGTTTAAAGGTTTAAATCTGCCATTTGTATTATCAGCGGATTCTTTTGTTATTGGGATAGGATTTTCTGCGCTTTTAGGGCTGTTTTTTGGAATATATCCGGCGAAAAAAGCGGCAAAACTTGATCCTATGGTGGCGCTTACAAAATAATGCGATGCAAAATATATGAAAGTAGCATTAGTTCATGATTTCTTAATTCAAAATGGTGGCGCAGAGTTCGTCTTAAAAATATTTGCGGAGATGTTTCCAGAAGCTCCTATTTTTACATTGGTTTATGATGAGAATAAGATAGATGATTTTTTTAAGAAACATAATATTAAGACCTCATTTATTCAAAAAATGCCGTTTGGCAAGAGTAAATATCAATGGTTTTTGCCATTGATGCCTTTGGCGACAGAACAGATGAATTTAATGGACTATGACTTAGTTATTTCTTCAAGTTCAGCGTTTGCTAACGGAGTGATAACAAATCCCGACTCTATTCATATTTGTTATTGTCATACTCCGACTAGGTATTTATGGACGGACACATATGATTATATTAGAGATTTAAAGTGTAATATTTTTGTTAAAAAAGCAGTTCCTTTATTGTTAAATAAAATTAGGATTTGGGATAGATTAGCCGCGGATAGACCGAATTATTTTTTAGCGAACTCAAAATGTGTTCAAAAGAGAATCGAGAGATATTATAATCGAAAGAGCGATATAATTTATCCTCCAGTCGAGACGGGAAAATTTTCTCTTGCGGATGGAGTGGAAATAGATAAAAGAAAAGGATATTTTTTGATAGGCGGGAGATTAGTATCGTACAAAAGATATGATTTAGTTGTCCGCGCGTTTAATAAGTTAGGGATGAGGCTTAAAATTTTTGGAGATGGACCTGAAGAAAAAAAATTAAAACAGATTGCTCGCGGGAATATAGAATTTTTAGGAAGAGTAAGCGATGAGAGGCGATCTGAATTATATAGGCGCGCGATTGCTTTTATCAATCCGCAAGAAGAAGATTTTGGTATTACCGCGGTTGAATCGATGGCATCTGGAAGACCTGTAGTCGCTTATAAAAAAGGCGGAGCGTTGGAGACAATTATAGAAGGAAAGACGGGAGTATTTTTTAATGATCAGAATTGGCCGAATTTAGCGGATACAATTATAAAATTTAAGCCGGAAATATTTGAGTCGCGTATTATCAGACAGCATGCGGAGAAATTTGACGCGGATAATTTTAAACGGGAGGTAAAAAATTATATAAGCGAGAAATTAGAAATTAAAAATTATGTTAAATAAATATATAACAGTGTTTAAAACAAGCTGGCAAAATATTTTAACATACAGATTTAATTTTTTAATGGGGCAATTGAGAAGTATAATTATATTGATACTTCTATATTATATTTGGGCGGCATTGTCTTATAAAACAGGAAAATTTGCTGGATACTCTGCTTGTGAATTGACAACTTATGTATTCTTGGCGACGATTATGAAATCGGTAATTTTTGGACCTCATATATGCAAGATAGCTGAAGAAATCAATGACGGAACTTTTTCTAAATATTTATGCATGCCTATAAGTTTTCCTTTATTCGCATTTTTCAGGTCATTAGCGGAAAAAACAATATATCTTATATCGGCGATAATAGAAGTTAGCGTTTTCTTTTTTATTTTAAAAGAGAAGATATTTTTTCAAACGAATTTTAAGCAGATAATTTTTTTCTTTTTAAGTTTGACGATGGCATATTTTATATATTTCATTTTGAGTTTTTGCATAGAGTTGCTTGCATTTTGGTCTCGCGAAGCGCATTGTCCTATTTTTTTGTTTACTTGGATATCTGAATTTACTTCAGGCGAATTTTATCCTATAGACATAATTTTTCCGTCATTATTCTCAGTTTTAAAATTTTTGCCGTTTGCGTATGTTTTATTTTATCCAGCTATGATTTATCTAAGAATAATTTCCGGCGGCGAAATTATAAAAGTTATATTAATCCAATTATTTTGGATTATGCTATTCGCTTTTTTTGCCTTATTTGTATGGAAAAAAGGTTTGAAGAAGTATAGCGGGGAGGGAATTTGAGAAAATTTATACTATGATTAAAAAATACGCAAAAATATATAAGCAACTTGTGAGTTGCGCGTTTAGCAGTTATTTGTCGAATAGGATTGATTCTTTATGTTATTTTTTAGGAAAGATTGTAAGATTTATGTTTTTTTTATTTTTAATTATATCTATTTTTCGATTTACAGATCAAATGGCAGGTTATGGCATATATGAGGCAATTCTATTTTTTTTAACATTTAATTTTATAGATATTGCCGCGCAGTTTTTATTTCGAGGCATTTATGTTTTTAAAAGAGATATTATAAGCGGTCATTTTGATTATATCCTTTCAAAACCTGCGAATCCTTTATTTTATATAATGAACAAGATGGTTGATATTTTAGATTTGAGTTTACTGGTTTGTATAGCAGGCGCGTTAATTTATAATTTTTATTTATTGTCGGACAAATTCAGCGCTCAGTCAATTTTATTATATATTTTTTTTATCGCAAACGGGATAATTTTAATTTTTACGATTCATGTTATTGTTGCCGCTTTGTCTGTTAAATTTTATGAATCTGATAACATTGGTTGGGTTTACCGGGAAAGTGTAACGATTGGAAGAATGCCGCCAGAAATTTTTTCCGATAAAGTCAGATTTATTTTTACTTATATCATTCCTATTTTTATTATGATTGCTTTTCCTGTAAAGGCATTTTTGGGAATAATTGGATGGTCGCATTTCTTTTTTTCTTTAATTTTCACAATTAGTTTGATGATTTTATCTCTTTGGTTTTGGCAAAATAGCTTGCGTAATTATTCAAGCGCGTCGTCATGAATTTTTATTTTTAGTTAAAAATAGCAAAAATTTGTTTTTAGAGGTCGCAAGGAAAGAGAAAATAATGGGGCTGTCGCCGAATGCTCCTTTAGTCATAAATTGCAAGATTTCGAGGCATAATTTTTCAAACAAATTTTGCGGTTTAGCCTAAGCTAAGCGAAATAAATTTTTTGGAAAATTTGACCGAAATATGGGAATTTAGGACAAAGAGGCATTCGGCATAAGTCCCATAATATGAAAGTTTTAATTTTAACGCAAAAAGTAGATATAGATGATCCTATTTTAGGCTTTTTTCATAGCTGGATTTTAGAATTTGCTAAAAATTGCGAAAAAGCGATTGTAATTTGTTTAGAAAAAGGGAAGTATGAATTTCCCGAGAATGTTAAAGTTTTAAGTTTGGGGAAAGAAAAAATTAGAATTAAGAATCAAGAATCAAGAATTAATAATAATTTTTTCTTTTTAATTTCTAATTTCTTCAAAAAAATAAAATATACTTTGCGTTTTTATAATTTAATTTGGGAGTATAGAAAAGATTATGATGCCGTTTTCGCGCATATGAATCCTGAGTATGTTGTTTTAGGCGGATTGTTTTGGAAATTATGGAATAAACGGATAGGATTGTGGTATAATCATAAAGAAGTAAATTTAAAGTTGCGAATCGCTGAAAAATTGTCTGATAAGATATTCACAGCCGCGGAAGAAAGTTTTAGAATTAAGAGTAAAAAAATAAATATTTCAGGACATGGAATAAGTTTAAATAAGGTAAAAGTCGAATCTCAAAAGTTAAAAGTTAATGCTGGAAAAAATTTTAAAATTATTTATGTGGGAAGGATTAGTCCGATTAAAAATCAAAAATTATTGATTGAGGCGGCGGATGTTTTAATAAATGAGGAAAAAGTCAAGAATTTGAAGTTTAAATTTATCGGCGCTCCGATATTTGAGAGTGATAAAATATATTTTAACGAATTAAAAAATTTGGCGGCGGAAAAAAATATTAGTTTTTATTTTGAATTTGCCGGCAATATATCGCATAAAAAAGTTTTTGAAGAATATAATATAGCGGATTTGAGCATAAATTTATGTCCGACTGGAGGAATTGATAAAGCGGTTTTAGAGTCAATGGCTTGCGGTTCTATGATAATTGTTTATAATAAAGCGTTTAAAAAGATTTTACCAATGGATTTTATTTTAAATATGCCTGATAAGCGAGAATTAGCGGAAAAAATTAAATGGATAATCAATATTAACGAAGAACAAAAAAATAAAATAAAAAGAGAGATGATTGAGGAAATTGAAAGAAATCATAATTTATGCAATTTGATATATAAAATAATTATAGAGTTGAAGTCTTAAAATTATAGTTTATGAAAAAAAAATATTCTTTCAATAAATATGTTGATATCGAACGATGGTCAAGTTATTGGCATCAAATAGATGAGATTTTAAAATACGAACCAGAGAGCGTATTAGAAATAGGCGCAGGGAACGGAGCGGTAGCTAATTATATTAAAAATAATACAGAAATAAAATATACGACATTAGACATCGATTCAACTTTGAACCCTGACATTGAAGGAAATATCGAATGCTTAAAAATTGGCGATAATAGATATGATATAATTTGCGCGTTTGAGGTATTAGAACATTTGCCTTTTGAAAAATTTAACAAGTGCTTAGAGCAATTAAGAATAGTATGCGATAAGTATGTTATTATTAGTTTGCCGCATTGGGGCAGGCATTTTTCGTTAGATGTTAAATTGCCTTATTTTAAACAAATTAAATTTAATTATAAATTAAATTTATTTCCAATCAAACATAAATTCGACGGAGAACATTATTGGGAAATAGGAAAGGATGGGTATCCTTTAAAAAAAATAAAGGAAGAAATTAAAAATGTCGGTTTTAAAATTATAAATGATTATATTGTGTTTGAATCGCCATATCATCATTTTTTTATTTTAAAAAAGTATTTTTAAATTTAATGGAATATGAATACTTGGAATAAATTCGCTCAAGAAAAACTCAAAAAAATGTTAATTAAAAAAAAACCGTTATAGATATCGGCGGCGGATTGCGAGTTTTAAAAGAAAAAGGGAATAGATATGATAAATCAAGAGAATGGATTTTGCCATTTTTAAAAAATGTTGATTATAAAATATTAGATTTTGTTCCTGATTATAATCCAGATATAGTTGGCGATATTCATAATTTGCCATTTGAAGATAATTCGCAAGACGCTATAATTTGCATAGCTGTGCTTGAACATGTTGAAAATCCTTTTAAAGCATGCGGCGAGATTTATAGAGTATTAAAACCGGGAGGTTATTGTTTTGTTTATGTTCCTTTTCTTTTTTATTACCATGCGGAAAAAGGATATTATAAGGACTATTGGCGATTTTCAAATGATGCGATCTCTCTTTTATTCAAAGAATTTTCGAGTATAGAAAAGATTTGTGTAAGGGGAGCAATCGAAACTTGGATAAAAATTTCTCCCTTAGGGAATAGTGAACTAATTATGAAAGCGGCGGAATTATTTGATAGTATATTTAAAAAAACAGAAACTAAACAAACAAGCGGATATAATATTTTTTTAACTAAGTAATATGAAATTTATATATATTGTAAACGCGCGGATTCCTACGGAAAAAGCGCACGGATGGCAAATATGCAAAATGTGCGAAGAATTTTCTAATTTAGGCGCAGATGTTGAATTATTTGCGGCTAAAAGGAATAATCCGATAAAAGATGATCTATATAATTTTTACGGAGTGAAAAATAATTTTAATTTTCGCGAGATTGAGTGCGGAAATTTTTTGAATTGCGAAAAATGGATAGGAAAATATGGTTTCTATCTGCAAAGTTTAAGTTTTTTACAAAAGCTGTTATGTTTAAAAATTGATAAATCCGCTATTATTTACAGCAGGAATCCTGAAATTATTTGGTTGTTTAGTTTAAGAGGATTTAAGACTTTTTATGACGCTCATTCATGGCCTGAAAATAAGAATCGTTTTTTTTCTCTTTTTTTAAAAAATGCGAATGGGATAGTTTGTAATTCGCAAGGGACATCATTGGAATATAGAAAGCATGGTTTTAAAAATATTTTAACTGTTTCTAACGCGGTTGACATAGAAAATTTTTTTGTTAAGGAAAAAAAAGACAATTTAAAAAATAAATTTAATTTGCCAATGAATAAAAAACTTGCGATTTATATCGGAAATCTTTTTAAGTGGAAGGGAATTGCCGTATTGATTGAAGCGGCGGCAAAAATTAAAAATGAAGATATTGCGTTTGTTATTATTGGCGGCAATGAGGACGACTTGAATAAATATAAAAATAG
Source organism: bacterium (assembly GCA_043800235.1). Classification (GTDB taxonomy): domain Bacteria; phylum Patescibacteriota; class Patescibacteriia; order JAZDEU01; family JAZDEU01; genus JAZDNE01. The sequence goes on from JAZDNE010000042.1 coordinate 13,361, forward strand.
AGCGCTGGAATTAAAATTAAAAAATATTAAATTTTTTCCTTTCCAAAGGAGAAATTTAGTGCCAATGTTTTTAAAATGCGCCGATGTTCTTTTATTGCCTAATCTTTCTGATACAAAAGAATCTGTTAATTATACCTCGCCTATAAAAATGTTTGAATATATGGCAAGTCAAAAACCGATTATCGCTTCCGATTTGCCTTCAATCAGAGAAATTTTAAATGATAGCAATTGCCTTTTTGTCGAACCAGGCAACGCAGACGATTTGATAGAAAAGTTAAATTTAATTATGGCGGACTATAATTTAGCGCGGAAATTAGCATCCCATGCTTATGAAGATGTGAAAAATTGCGCATGGAATAAGAGAGCGGAAAAAATTATAAAATTTATAAATAATAGTCAGTAGAATAGGTTTTTAATATATCGTTTTAAAAAAGGCAAAAAATACAACCATTTTTTTAAAAGACCTTGATGGGTTAATTTATAATTAGCATCTTCAATAGTAAAAAAATAAGGACTCCCTTTTAAGTAAGCGCAATTTTTTTTTGCCTCAAAATTAGTTTTTCTTTCACTGCCTTTATTAAATTTTGGATAATTATGATTTTGATGCAAAACTGTCGCCATTTCAGTAATATCTATCACCGCTATTTTTTTTCTTCTTGCTTCATAAATCATCCAATTATCCCATCCAACGCGTCCTACCGCAAAAGGCGGAATATTTTTTAATAAATTTTTTTGAAAAATAAAATAATCTATGCCGGCGTATGAATGCAATTTCCCGCTTTTTTTTATTAGATCTTTAAGGATGCTTTCAAAATTAGAATTGTTTGAATTTAATAAATCAGATATATCTATATCCCATCTTCTTCCCACAGCAAGAAATTTTCTTTTTGGCAAAATTTTAATAACATCTATAAAATCAGAAAGTAATATTATATCGCAATTCAAATAACACAAGATATTATAGTTTGCTTTTTTTTGCGCCAATTCAAATGCAGAGTTCAATAAAGGCGTTCCTAATTCATTATATTTGACATTATTTATATGCGCGACATTTAATTTTTTAGCTATTTCCGCTATCCCTTTTTCGTTGCCAATAAGAATAATTTCACAAAATGGAGATAATCGCTTCCAGCTTCGAATTGAGTTTTCTTGTATTATGCTTATATGAGGATCAGTAAATGGTTTTGGAACAGTAAAAATAGTAAACATATTTATTTTTTTAATTTATTTTATATATTCTTGTGAAAATGTTCCGTTCTTTATCGAATGTTTCGTATAAAATCTCGCCGTTTTTAATGAAATATTGAGTGATAGCTAATTTCGCGGCGGCATTATTTAAAGAAGGTTTTTTATTTGTATAATCAATCAGGTATTTTATTTTAGCGTCAAAAAGGCAATTTTTAATTGCGTCAAAATTTAAAATATGGGTTTTATTTTCGCAAAAATATTCTGATCTTTTGTTCCCATTTTTAAAGGTAAAATTATAAAACGGATGCCAATATTCTAAAAAAGTTTCATTTTTAAAGTTTTCATTGATAAAATCAATCGCGTATATTCCATCGCCAGCTCTTTCCGCGAAACATTTATTATTGTTCGAATCGCCTGCGCATGAAATTTCTTTTTTAAAATAATTAGTATTGGCGGAAAATAACGCGATTGAGATAATAATCAATGATAATGGAATATAAAATTTAATTAGAAAAATTTTATTTTCAGTCAATTCTAAAATTTTATCAAGCATCAAGGTTCCAACAACAGGCAATAACGCTAAAGCGGGAACTGCGAATCTTATTTGATGACTCCAGAAAAAAAGAAAAAAAAGATAAATTTCTATCATTATAAATAAAAAGATTGCGGGTTTTCCGAGCGCCTTTTTTAATCCTAAAAAAATGAACATAGCGTAAATTAATAAAAATTGGCAGGCATTAAAAAACGCATATGGCAATTTTAAAATATTGTCTTTTCTCAGTAATACAAAAGGGAAAATAATAAAGTTTAAAATATTTCGACTTATGACAAATCGTCCGATTGATTCTCCGAATTCGCTTGTCTTAGAAAAAAGCGGAAAAAAAATATTTCCTGTAAAAATGAAATTTTTTAAATACCAGAAACCGCTTAGCATGGCGGCAACAGAAACATATTTAATAAATTCCTTAAAGATATTTTCTTTCTGCGTAAATCCCGCGTTATGAGCTGTTATTTCGCGGGTTATATGCGTATTTTTACGAAAATTTATGCCAAAAATTGAAATTTCTGTATGATAAAGAAAAAGTAATGCTGAATTGATTAAAGCAAAAAATAATCCCAAGTATTTTGCGCTTAAACAAATTCCCAAAAAAATTGAAGATAAAAATATTTTACCATATTGATTTTTTCTATTTTTTTTAAAAAAAAGATCAATTAAAAGAAATGAGCTTTCTATGCCGAATAAAAAAGTAAAAATATCTATCATGCCACCCTCCAAAGCGCTCCTGTTTAAAGGAGAAATCGCGAGTAGCCATGATATAGTCAAAAAAATCAGCAATTTATTTTTTAGATGCCTATTTGCAAAGTCGATTAAAAGAAGGAATAAAAGAAAAAAGGCGCTCCATTGCAATAGTTTAAAAGTTATAAAGTTTTTAAATAATAAAGTCGGAATCGCGTAAAGCAATTCTCCGAAA
>JAZDNE010000058.1:0-5274 GCA_043800235.1 bacterium
CTCAAGATCCCAAATCTTATTTTCGGGTTCTGGTTCTCCGCAAAATCCGGGAAGATTAAACCTGAAAACTTCAAAATCTTTTTCAAGCTCTTCCACAAGCTTACTGCGGTTTTCCCACGCATTTTTTCTGCGTTCGGGGCATATCGAAGAATAATTTTTCCAATTCCAGCCGTGGATCAAAGCTATTTTCTTTTTACTCATTCTAACACCTCCCTTGTTTATCTTATTTTTAGATTTTGCAAACTAACAATATTATCCCAAAAAATGCGTCAATTGTCAATGTCTGAGCTAAAATGTTATCTGTAATTTTCTGGATAAAGCTTTAAAGCCAATTATCAATAATCTCAAATCTTCCGCCGTTTGTTTCCAATTTACTGTTCTGAAAGCGTCCAATTGGCGGAGCCAAGCAGGACAAGCAGAGGATAAAACCTCTGTTTTTTTGGTTATCCACATTATAATTTGCGTTAAAGCATAGTTTATGCTATTATTAAACTGTGCTTTAATTTTAGTAAAAAGGGTTAAATTTTATGTATATAAAGCGAAAAATAGAGGATACTGTTTTCAAGTATATCAATAGTCCGGAAATTATTGCTATTGTCGGCGCGAGGAGAAGCGGAAAGACTACTTTATTGGAAAAAATTTATAAAAGTTTAGATGATGCTGTTTTTATTACTTTTGAAGATCAGAAGGTTCTTAATTTATTTGAAAAAGATATTGATAATTTTATAAAGCTATATATTGCTGATAAAAAATATTTGTTTATTGATGAATTCCAATATTCCAAAAATGGGGGGAAAATTTTAAAATATATTTACGATTTACATCATATTAAAATATTTATTTCTGGATCTTCCGCGATTGATTTAACCGTAAACGCTTTAAAATTTTTAGTAGGGCGAATTTTTGTTTTTGATTTATACCCTTTTAATTTTGAAGAAATTTTGAGTTTTAAAGATCCCGATTTATTAAAAATTTATCAGAAAGAAAAAATAAATTTACAGAATATAGATAAAGAAAAACCGGCGATATCAGAAAATATTTTAAATAAAATTAATAAATATTATGATGAATATATAATTTGGGGAGGGTATCCGCGGGTTGTATTGGCTAAAAGCGATGACGAGAAAAAAGAGATATTAAAAAATATTTACAATACCTATTTTCTGCGAGAAGTAAAAAATATATTAGGTTTAGTCGACGATTACAAACTTGCCAATCTAATTAAAGGGTTGGCTTTGCAAGTCGGGAACTTAATTGATTATAGCGAGCTGTGTAATTTATCGGGGATTAGTTACCCTACACTTAAAAGATATTTAAATTTTTTAAACAAAACATATGTTTGCGATTTTGTCCGACCATTCTATAAAAATAAAAGAACGGAAATTGTCAAAAATCCAAAAGTATATTTTATTGATACGGGTTTACTAAATTATATAATTGAAGATTTTCGGAAATTGGATGATCGCCCTGATTCCGGCGGGCTGCTTGAAAATTCCTTGTATCAGCAGCTTATTAAAGATGGCAATAAAATAAATTATTGGCGGACGAAAGCAAAAAATGAAATAGATTTTATTATTTCCTTGGAAGAGGGGAAAATACTGGCATTGGAAGTAAAAAAAAATGCGGACAAGATAAAAACAGATAAAACGGCAGCTTTATTCAGAGGAAAATATCCCGAAGCGGAATTAATTTTTGCCTATTATAAAGGAATTTTAAAAAAATATCGAACTGGCGATGATTGTATTGTACCCGTTGGATTGATTGGATAATTATACAAAACAAGTTCTAACTTGCTTTATCAGGCGGAGCCAAATACTAAAAACAGAGGATAAAATCGTAGATTTTCCCCGTCAGCTTGCTGCGGGGCGAGCGTAGCACCTTACGATATGTTATAATCTCTGTTTTTCTATAAAAATTAGTGAAAATATGATATTTTATAGCCTTAATTCACTAAATATTGACATTTTTTAGTGAAAAGTGTATAATAGTGGTATATAATTTAATAAATTTGAATATGGCTATAACTAAACCTATAAAAAATTATATTACTGCATTAAAGAAAGAGTTTGATGTTCTCCGCAAAGACAAGGAGTCGCTTTTGGATTTGATTGACGAGGCTGATATTCCGGAAAGCGTTTATAACTCCAATGCTATTGAAAATTCCACCCTTACTTTAAAAGAAACCGAAAAAATTCTCTTAGAGATGGAGGTTTCGCGCGATGTTTCTCTGCGCGAGGTTTATGAGGCGAAAAATTTGGCGCGAGTTATTGGGTATATTCGAAATAAAAGCAGAGAAGCGGAAATTAACAAAGAGTTGATTCTATTCGTGCATCAAATGTTGGTTGGAGGAATTGATGATAATATTTCCGGTCGTTTTAGAAAAACCGGCGAATATGTTAGGGTTGGAACTTATGTTGCGCCGGCGCCGGAAAATATTGAGCGGATGATTGATGCGATTATTACTGAATACACCGGCGAACTCGCTGATTATTTTTTGGATAAAATCGCTAAGTTTCATTTAGATTTTGAAACAATCCATCCGTTTAATGACGGCAATGGTCGTATTGGCCGCGCGCTTATTTGTTTTCAGCTTCAGCGGATTGGATTTCCGATGATTATTATTCGCGATAAAGAAAAAAAAGAATATTACAAATCGTTTGAGGATTATAGAAGCGATAAAATCACAAAAACGATGGAAAAAGTTGTTTCTTTGGCTTTGACGGAATCATTGCACAAGCGTATCGCATATCTTAAAAGGCAAAATATAATTACTCTATCCGATTATACAAAATCTCATAATCTATCCGCGCCTGCTATGATCAATGCTGCTCGCCGGCAAAATATTCCGGCTTTCCGCGAAAAAGGCGTTTGGAAAATCGGGGAGGGGTTTGAGCATAAGGGGAAGAAATAAAAATTGCCGAATGTCTGCGAGTAAGCAAGCGCTCCGTTTTTCTGTATATCCACAACGGCAAATTAAAAGCAATTAAAGTCGGCTATTGGCATATAAGCCAGAAGAATTTGGCTAAAACGATAGAGAAACTGTCAATCGTTAATTAGCTGTTCTGGGCAAGCCCCAATTATTATTGTTTTGCATTTTAATTGCAAAAACAAAAAATAAAGGTTACAATTGTTTTATGAATAAAAATATTAATGTTGAACAAAATAGATGGGATCTTAGCCTGATGTATTCGGGTATAGATGATCCGAAAATCGACAAAGATGTTGAGGCGCTTTGCGAAAAGGCAAAGACTTTTCAAATCTCGCATAAAGGCAATCTTTCAAAAACGCTTGGTAAAGCAATTGTTGATTATTCTGATATTTCAATGCTTGAAGAGAAAATAATGGTCTATTTATATCTTCTCCAAAGTACAAATGTCAGTGATTCCATTGTAAAATCAAAAACTGCTGATATTGAAAGTGTTGTGAATAAAGCGGTAGGAGAATACTTAGCGTTTTTTGATATTGAAATAAACGCTGTAGATAATGATACGCTGAAAAAACTTTATGAAAATGATAATATTGTTGCCAAACATCGTCCGTGGGTAGAACATACGCGCATATTTAAGCAGCATCTTTTGAGCGAGCCTGTTGAATCCGCGCTAATAAAGCGTTCGTCTTTTGGAGCAAAATCCTGGGGAATATTTTTTGACGAATTGGAGTCCGATTTGGAATTTGATTTTTTCGGAAAAAAGCGAACATTGACGGAGATGCTGCACTTAATGTCGGATTCGCAAGATAAAGATGAGCGTTTTGAGCTAATGACAATTATAAATAACGGGCTAAAAGGCGCGTTTGCCAAATATTCCGCGCAGACGCTTTATATGGTTACAGGTTCCGGCGAGGTTGAAAAAACGGAGCGCTTTTATAAGCATCCTATGAATGCGCGGAATAAATCAAATCGAGTATCTGATGATGTTATAGATATTTTGCATATGGTTGTTGAATCTGTGGCAGGTCCTCTTACAAAGCGTTATTATCGGCTTAAAGCGGCACATTTGGGTTTAAAAACTCTAAAATGGAGCGATCGCAATGCTCCGATGCCGTTTTCTGATACTACGGTTATTCCTTTTGATGAAGCGGCAAATATGGTTCTTGAAGCTTACCGAAGTTTTAGCCCCGTGATGGCTGAAATTGCCGGGTCACTTATTAAAGAAAAAAGAATAGATGTCCCCGCAGTTAAAGGCAAACGCGGGGGAGCTTATAATTATTCCGCTGTCTTGCCGGGAAAGATTTCTGTTTCCTATGTTTTTTTGAATTATCTTGGTTCAAATAAAGATGTAAAAACGCTTGCCCATGAACTGGGTCATGCTGTTCACGGTCTGCTTGCCGGAGAAGCTCAAGGAGTTCTTATGTCGCATGCTCCGATCGCTTTTGCCGAGACTGCTTCGGTTTTTGGGGAAATGACAACATTTAATTTTCTAAAAAAGCAGCTTGTTGCAAAAGGCGATAAAAAATCTCTGCTGGCTATTATAATGAACTCCATTGACGATGTAATCAATACTGTTGTTCGGCAAATCAGTTTTTCAAATTTTGAACGGCGCATTCACGGAATGGATAAAGAGTATAAAATATGGGGCAAACCCAAGAAGTTTTCGGTTGAAGAACTGAACCAAATTTGGCTTGAAACAACGGAAAATTTATATGGGAAAAATGGCGAAGTTTTTACATATGAAAATATGGAGTATCTTTGGTCGTATATTTCCCATTTCCATAGGCCGTTTTATGTTTATGGATACGCTTTCGGCCAGCTTCTTACAAGTGGTTTATATGCCAAGCAGTCTTCTTTGGGCGATAAATTCGAGCCCTTATATCTTGATTTGCTGCGTTCCGGATCGACAAGAAATGCTATCGAGCTTCTAAGGCCTTTCTCTCTTGATCCTACTGATGAGAAATTTTGGACAGACAGTATTAATGCCGGATTGGGAACGCTGATTGAAGAGGCGGAAAGGTTATCGGAGGAAATGGGGATTAAATTATAGAAGTTTAGATTTAGCCGAGTTTAAAAAACAGCTTATATAAGCTGTTTTTTTGGCGGCTTAAAATATTCTGCCAACATCTATTGACAAATCTAAAATATTCTGCTATTATAAAAACACTTACAGGAAACCGACAAGTTTTTTAAAAACATATTTCAGGTAATGTGGTAAAAAAGTGTTGGTAAAATAGTCGCTTTTATTGTAGAATAAGGCATAACTAGCTAATAAATTCAAATCAATTTAAATTTATGGTGTATTCTACAAAAAAAGTGTCCATTTTGTAATAGTTCGATAACAA
>JAZDNE010000053.1:0-10134 GCA_043800235.1 bacterium
AGAAAAAGGCAATAAAGAATTAAGCGATAACGCGTTCGCGCGGGCATTGGAGCTCTTAAGTTTGTCCATTGATGATCGGAAAAATAAAAATCGTTTAAAGGAATTAGTTAGGCTTTATGAAGTTTTAGTTGATTATTTCGCGGGAGAGAATATATATAAATCATCTAATGAGCTTTGGCAGAAATGTTTTTATGGGTTTAATTATTTTGCAAGAAAGTCAGATTAGTTTATCAAGCCGTATTTCGTCCTTTCAACGCGTTAGAAAGAGTGATCTCATCCGCGTATTCGATGTCGCTTCCCATCGGAAGTCCCCGCGCCAAGCGGGTTATTTTTTTATTATACGGCTCCAATATTTTTTTAAGATATAGCACAGTGGACTCTCCTTCAATTGTCGGATCAAAGGCTAATATAATCTCTTGAAAAGCGCCTGTTTTAACCCGTTCCACTAATGATCTTATGTTTAGCGCATCGGGAGTTATGCCATCGAGTGTGTTAATTAAGCCGTTTATAATATGATAAAGTCCTTTATATTCACCGGTTGATTCAATCACAGCCATATCTGTTGTTTCCGAAACAACGCAGAGAGTGGTTTTATCTCTTTGCGGATTAGAACATATCAAACATGGATTTTGCGATGTAAAACATTTGCAAATGTCGCATAATTTTATTTCGTCTTTTAAATGTTCAAGCGCTTTTGTAAGTTTTTCAATTTCGTTTTTATTTTTTTTAAGCAAATAAAAAACAAACCGTTGGCTGGTTTTTGAGCCTATGCCAGGCAGCTTGTTGAATTCAGTTATTAGGTTTTGGATGGAAGAAGGAAACACTATGAAAATTCAAAGACCAAAATCCAAATTATGTCAAATCAATGTCAAAATTTAAATTTCAAATTTTGTAATTTGGATTTTATTTGGAATAATTTGAGCTTTGGAATAATTTGAAATTAATTTTTAGATTTTACCCTAATCCCGTAAAATTCCCCAATCCTCCCATTTCCTGCATTTTTTTAGCCATTATTTTTTGTATCCGTTTCATAGCGTCTTTGTGCGCTTCTATTATAGAGTTAATTAGTTTTTCTTTATTAGCCATAATCTCATCGGCGATTTCGATTTTAGTTATTTCCATATTTCCATCCATAGTTAATTTTACTTTTCCCCATGCTCCGCTTCCGTCAGCAGTTTCTTTGGAAAGCGCGTTTTGCATTTGTTTCGCCTGATCGCGCAGATCTTTGAATTGTTTTAATTTTTCAAACATAATGGTCAAAATTAAGAATTATAAATTAAGAATTACGGAAGATGCGCGTTTTTTAATTTTTAATTTTATATCCTTAATCCTATGTATGGGCATCGCATTATGAAAGCGCGCTTAGAAATGGTAAAAATTGATGAGTTGCGCAGTTTTGGAGCGAGTAAAAATTTGAGGCGTATCCGTTGATACATTGAAAATTTTTACTCGTGAAAAACAAGCAAATCGCGATTTTTGCCATTTATGGAGCGCAAAGTCATAGTGTGATGTCCGTATGTGTTTTATCTAAATTTTTAAAACTTGCGTTTATTTCGTCGAAATAAAGTTCGACTACGCCGGTTGGACCGTTTCTATGTTTTGCGATATGTATTTCCGCTGTGCGATCTGATGATGTTTTTTCATACATTTTTTTTCTGTAAATAAACATAACAACATCCGCGTCTTGTTCGATACTTCCGCTATCTCTCAAATCAGCCAATTTAGGAATAGGAGTTCCGCCGCGTGTTTCAACAGCTCTGGAAAGTTGCGATAAAGCCACGATTGGAATATTTAATTCCCGCGCCAGACTTTTTAGAGCTCGCGAAATTTCAGAAATTTCTTGAACTCTGCTTTCAGTCGAGCGACCTTCCATTAGCTGAAGATAATCAAGGAAAATAACCCCGAGATTATGCTCCATTTGCAGTCTTCTTGCTTTTGTGCGAAGTTCCATCACATTTAAAGTGCCTGAATCGTCAATATAAATCGGCGCTTCCGCAAGATTCCCCATAGCCATCCCAATTCTTGAAAAGTCATCATTTTCGCCCTTGTCGGAAAGTTTGCCAGTGCGCAATTCCCATAGTCCGACGCGCGATTCGGCGCAAAGCATTCTGTCAACGAGTTCTTCTTTGCTCATTTCTAAACTGAATATTCCTACCGGAACCTTTTGTTTTGTGGCAATATTTCGCGCGAAATCGAGAGCGAGCGATGTTTTACCCATACTGGGGCGGGCGGCAAGAATAATTAAATTTGATTTTTGAAGTCCCGCGAGTTTATTATCAAGATCGCGGAATCCTGTCGGAATTCCTCGAAGTTTCCCCGCGTTTTTATGCAAGTCATCTATCCTTTCAAATGCGTCAGTTAAAAGATTGCTTATAGAAATAAAAGCTTGCCTTAAATATTTTTGCGATACACTGAAAAGTTTTTGTTCGCTTATGTCAAGAACTTTTGCAAGATCTTCTTCTTCATTATATCCAAGATTTGTGATTTCAGAGGCGGCGGAAAGGAGTCTTCGTAATGTCGCTTTTTTTTGTATTATTTTCGCGTAATGAATAACATGGCTTGCGGATGGGACTGCGTTTGAAAGATTTATAAGAGCGCTTCTTCCGCCTATTTCTTTTAATTTTCCTCTTTCCTCAAGAAGGTTCGAAAGACTTAACAGATCAATCGGTTCATGTCTTGAATACAGATCAAGCATACATTCAAAAATATTTTTATTATGATTGCTATAAAAATCATCTCCGTTTACTATATCCCCGACTTTGATAATAGCGTCTTTGTCAATTAAAAGAGAACCGAGCAATGATTGTTCGGCTTCCAAATTCTGGGGAGGGAGTTTGCCTATGCTGGAATCAGACATAATGATAACGCAAAACACAATCCCGCATCAAGCGCGGGACAAAGCGCAAAATGTAGTTCAAAATTTGGATTTAAAATCCAAATTTCAAAGCTCAAATTATTTCAAATCAAATCCAAATTATAATTGCAGAAAAAGAGATTTGAATTTGGATTTTTGAATTGACTTGGTATAATTTGGAACAATTTGGATTTCGGAATAATTTTATATGGGACTGTCGCCAAATGCTCCTTTAGTCATAAATTGCAAGATTTACCAGGCATAATTTTTCAAACAAATTTTGCGGTTTAGCCTAAGCTAAGGGAAAGAAATTTTTTGGAAAATTTGACCGAAATATGGGAATTTAGGACAAAGAGGCATTCGGCGACAGCCCCTATATGCTGTTTCTTGATTAATTGCATCTTGATTATTTTTTCATCATACACCATATCCCCGACTTCCGCAAACCTTGACATTTCACGATTATTTTTGGATAACATTTTTTGCCGCTTCCCAAATTTCTGGTTTTTTATGCTTTTCTTTTAGCCAATACCACCATTCAACTCCCCAAAGATAAACCTCTGGAAAACCTACTGCTTTCGCATATTCTATGTTTTTTTGAAATAGTTCCAAATTCATAGATTTTTTTTGTTCATCTAAAGAAGTCGTTTGAATAAGTCCAGATGTCCATGGTTCAGCTTGAAGCTCGGATATTATTATATGTTTTCCAGGATTTAGAAGATGCACAAGATTTGCTTTTGCCCAAAAAAATTTTGGATCTAAAGGATATTTTATGTAGCCAAATGGTTTTTTATAAATAATTCTGTAAAGAGTGCTCCCAAATATGTCAGCTCTTTTTGCCGCTGGAAGCCAAATACTTAATTCGCCGCTGTCTGTTACCATAATAGGATGATGGGGATCAAGTTTGCGGACTAAATCTATTTCTTTGTCTAACAGAGGGATATCGCAGTCTGGACAAACACCAAAAGAAAGAAATGGTTCATTTTCAACTTGCCATGAGTATAAGTTATCTAAATTTTTATAACGGTTAATTATTTTTTCTATAGATAAGAGCATTTTTTTATTTTGCAAGCTCTCTTCATATGAGGCAACCCAGTCAGGAATATGACATTCTGGCCAGCGAGGAAGTTTTTTCCCGACCGCTAAAACTAAGCGCGAATTTTTTTTCTGCGCTTCTTCAATCATCCAATCATAATCCTCGAAAAAATATTCTCCTTCGCGCGGTTCTATCTCAGTCCAATAAAGCGGAATTCTGATTGTTTTTACTTTAAGATCATCTAATATGGCAAGATACGCGTCTTTCCAGTTGATGCCCATATTTTCGGCGAATTCCTTAGAAAAACTTACACCCCATTCGATTTCGTCGGGTAAAACAATGCCCTCTGGGCGAGAGCGAAAGATGAGATAGAGAATTAAAAAAAGAATGAGGATGTAGAGAAAGAGTTTCCCTAAAATATTAAATATTTTTCGCGCAAATTTTAATATCATTTTATAAAATTCAAATAATTTGGCATTTGACTCTTAAGACAGCGCCCACAATCCAATCCCAATCAGCATAATGGCGATAATTTTTTTAATCGCGGTTTTTCGCGTAAGATGTTCTTTTAAATAGCGTGGAAATTTATAAGATAAAATGGCGGCAAGAATAAATATGAATCCATATTCAATTCCTCTCATAGCGTTTACAATACTTACATTGCCTTTAAAAATTGCATAATTAAGCAAAATAAAAGATATTCCGGCTAAGATTTTATTTGCGACAAGAATAAATTTATGTTTTGCGCGAGTAGCTTTTGACGCTTTGAAAATTCGTTTTCGATTTTCAGAAAAAAACAGCAGAGATAAAGCCGCTAAAAAACTTCCTAATCTCGTCCATATAAATCCGCTTAGAAAAGGATGGTTAAGATAGACAAATTTTGCCAAAACTAAAGACAAGGCAAAAAGAATAGCCGCGATAAGCAATTTTTTGAATTCCAATTTATAAAAAAATAATTTCTTTTTGCTTTCGAGTATTAAGAGTCCGCTTGCGGTGAGCGCAAGAAAAATAAATAATTCTTTCAAAGTTAAGCCATGGTTTAATATGAGAGCAGAAAAAAGGAGAGTAAAGAAAGAAGAGAGAGCTCCAAATGCTGTAAATACGCGGGAAGATTCTCCTTCAATAAGCGTTTTAAATAAAAAATTTAATGATATAAGGAATATAATGCCACTTGCAAGCGCGATTAAAAGTATATTTATTGGCGGCAAATGCATTCCGAAAGGCGCGAGTATTACAACAAAAATGCTTAATAGCCCGACATAAAAAGTATACGCGAGCGGATGGGGTATTTTTTTGCTAACCAAAATTTTATCGACGATTGACGCGACCGCGTTTAGGAAATAGGATGTTGTTGCGATGAGAATCCATGACATAGCGCAACTAATAAATAAATTAAAGTGATGCAAAAATAATTTTACATTTCACATCGGTTTATAGTAATAGTATTATCTCGGCATATTTTCCCATATTCATAAGCGCTTTTGCGGATCCGTCGCTCCATTGTCCGGTAATCAATTTCGACAAGCCCGAATTTCGGCCAAAAGCCATGCGCCCATTCAAAATTATCTAATAACGACCAATATAAATATCCTTTAATATCAGCGCCGTCTTGAATCGCTTTCCATGTATAATATAGGTGATTTTTGATAAATTCTTCCCTTTTTTCATCGGTTTTATCCGGAATCCCATTTTCCATAATGTAAATCGGTTTTTTATATTTTTTAAGACCCATTAAAACATAATATATTCCTTTTCCGGTTATAAGCCAGCCCATGTCATTTTTTTCTTTATTTTTATCAAAAAATCCGAATGTGGGATCTATTTTAATTTCGCGATAGTAGTTTAAGCCGATAAAATCTTGATAATTTTTTATCCTGTTAAAAATCCATTCGTTTTTTATATAATTTATTATTTTTGCGAGCGCCCATTCGAAAGGACACCACCATGCCAATCTTGAAAAATAATTATTGTTATTAACGATTCCTATTTGCAAATTAGCATTTATTCTTTTAATCGCATTGTAAGATTCTTTGTGGGCATTTAGAAGCGATTTTATTTGCCTTGCGCATTTCAGGATGTTGAATTCATTATAAATCCATTTTTGTTCAAGATACATGCATAGCGAGTAGGTGATAGGTTCATTTAGTGTTATCCAAAATTTAACATCATCTCCAAGTTCGGATACGATTTTTTCAACATATCGCGTAAAATAAAAAATCGCTTTTTTATTAAGCCAACCATTTTTAAGCCATAATGGATTTGTGAAATGCCATAAAGTTACGAACGGCTCGATATTTCTTTTGCGCAGGGCTTTTATAACTTTTCGATAATGCTCAATTTCTTTTTTATCGAATTTGCCTTCCTCCGGCTCAATCCGCGCCCATTCTATCGAGAAGCGATGGGCGTTATGTTCTAATAATTTTGCTATTTCAAAGTCCTCCTCATATCGATTATAGTGATCGCACGCTTGACCTGAAATAAAATTATTATAGCCGTATTTTTTAATTACCCCCGCTTTTTCGAGCTGTTTTTTTCTTTTTTCTGATTTTTCCCATTCGCTCCAGTCATTTAAAATATTTCCTTCGACTTGGTAAGAAGAAGTTCCCGCGCCCCAGAGGAAGTTTTTTGGAAAATTTAGTTGTTGGTTATTTTGCATATTTTTTTAAGAAAAAGTATATATTCTAATTATACACTACAAAAATAAAAAAATCCATCAAAAAAGATGAAAAAAAGGATAGCTCTTTAATGCGCGCTATCCTTTTAGGGGGAGTGAAGTACATTTTATAAAATGTAGTTTTTATAAAATTTATTTTTTGAAATTATTTTTTTGTTCGGGCTATACCAGCCCGAGCAAACAATAAATAGTTTCGCTTTTAAAAGTATATCTTTTATCTTTTCTTCGCCTATATAAGTGCAATTCGTCCACTTCGTGGAGTTTTTTATATTGCGCCACAGCCCTATATTGCTGGATTCCCCGCTGATTTTATAAGTATGTCCATCAGCGAAAAAAATTATGCTTTTTTTGTTTCTTTTTGCCCAATTTAAAATATTCTTAATTTCATTGTCCAATTTTTATCCCTCCTTTAATTTTATTTTAACGCGAAGCTTTTGTAAGTTAAAAAAATTTGGAAATTTAACCAAAATATAGCATTTGGCAATTAATTTAGCGTGGCAAAGGCGGAAGCGAGAGGATTCGAACCCCTGGTCCCGTTTTGCGGGACTACGGTTTTCAAGACCGTCCCATTCGACCACTCTGGCACGCTTCCATATTGATTTATGCGGAGAGACAGGGATTCGAACCCTGGGAACCAGTTAAGGTTCAACACATTAGCAGTGTGTTGCTTTCGGCCGCTCAGCCATCTCTCCATTTTATTTATTAAGTTTTTCAAAGAGTGACTTTAATTGTTGTTTTAAGAATCTTTTGCCTTCTGTTGTTTTTAGGTATTTTTCTCTTCTCATTGCATCTTCTTTCAGTAAATATGCTTCATAGTGAATTAATTCAACAGGTAATCTTTGTGATGTAAAACTTGATTTTCCTTCCTTGTGTTCTAATATCCTGCGTTTTAGATTTTTCGTGCAACCAGTATATAATTGATTGTTATTCAATTTTAATATGTAAATGTAAAACATACAAGGATTCGCCATGTCATTCGACATGGCGCTCCGTCGAATGACGGAGCGAACCCTGGGAACCAGTTAAGGTTCAACCCCAGTTAGCCAACGGGGCCAGGCACATTAGCAGTGTCCCATTATACAACGGGATAAGTGTTGCTTTTTTACCCCGTCGAATGACTGGGGCGACCGCTTTTACCCCGTGTTCATCACGGGGCAGCCATCTCTCCATTAAACTTACAAAATTAATTAGACAGAAAATATAATCGGGATTGTAAAAAATTAAAAAATGCGATAATATAAAGTATAACAAATAAAAATCCACCTATTCGCTGGCAAATTTATATTATCAAATATATTTTTGTTTGTAAAGGATATATTTTTATATATTTTCACTGTTATATTGTTATATTGTTATATTGTTTTTTTATCAACAATTTAGCGATTTAACAATTAGCGCGTAAAAAAATGTTTAATACTAAACGCAATGCCGATAATGAGAATGATTTTAATAAAGGAAATTTATTAGTATCTTGGTCGTTTCCAGAATTTATAAAATACGAAAGAAGCAGGAAGTGGTATATTATTGCAAGCGTTTTCACGGCATTACTATTGATTTATTCGGTTTTTTCATATAATTTTTTATTGGCGGTTATAGTAGTAATGGCAGTTATGATAGTGTTGATGAGAGAAAAAGCGGAGCCTCGAAAAATTAAATTTTCTATAACCGAAAGAGGCGTTGAAATAGGAGATTTTTTTTCGCCATTTAGAGATATTAAAAGATTTAGTGTCGTATACCAGCCGCCAGAGGTTAAATTTTTGTATTTAGAATTCAAATTTAAAATAAAACCAAGATTTATGGTACAACTGGGAGACCAGAATCCTAATGAGATTAGAAAAATATTAAAGGAGTACATTGAAGAAGATTTAGATCGAGAAAGCGAGTCGGTAAGCGACGCGCTTGGGAGATGGCTGAAGATATAGTCAAGAAAACAATAAAGCAAGAAAACAAAAAAACAAAAGAGCAAAAACAATAACTCAATTAGTTTCTGTTGAAAAGTGGGGTTTTTTAGTTGGAGACTATCCACGATAGTAGACTCCGACAAGACAGAGAGTATTGTTTTGTTGCTTTATTGTTTTGTTGTTTTTTTGAATCTGCTCTCGTAGTTCAACGGATAGAACGCAGGATTGCGGATCCTGCGACAGAGGTTCGATTCCTCTCGAGAGCACCAGTAAGGAAAAGTCAAATTTCGATGGTTCGCCTCGCTTCGCTCGGCAACCAAATTGTAAGGAATTTTGGGCGAAAAAATCAATTGGCGGTTTCGTAAAATGTGGTTCGAGCCGATATTTTTAAGAAATGTTGTCATTTCTTTTTTGTTTTCGGATTCGGCTAATTTTGCGACTTGATTAAGCGATAAAACAAACTCACGAGCCGGTTCGAGCCAAGACAATCCGTTTTGCTCAAAGTCGGTAATTCTTTCTTGCAATTCCATTTTTTGCGACAACAATTCCTGTTTTTTGGCGGCGTATTCTTCTGTGGATAAAACGTCAGTCAAAAACACATCAAGTAATTTTCCTAATTTTATCTCTACTTGTTTTAACTGCTTCTTCAAAATTTCTACTTTTGTTTGGGCGTGTTGTTTTGCCTGTTCTTGTTCACTATTCAACGCTGCCAAAATCTTCTCGGTGTCTTGGCTCGACAAAGAAACTTTTTGAAGATAACCTTTTATCTGTTCTGTTAGCTGTTCCTCTCGCAAATAATGTTTTTCTTGGCAGGCCCCTTTCTTTTTGGTGCAACGATAATAGTTATGTCCCTTTTGAATTTCTGCAGTTATACTCGCGCCACAAGAGGAACATTTCAGCAAACCAAGAAAAGCAAAATTATGTTTTCGCACTTCTTGCACTTTGCCTCGCTTCGTCATGATCTCTTGGCATTTATCAAAAAGTTTCTTTGAGATTAACGGCTCGTGTTTTCCCTCAAAAATTTCCCCACCATATTTCATCAGGCCGATGTAGAAAATATTTTGTAGAATCTTCTGAATATTGCTGACGGCTATTTTTTTGTTCAGATTTCCGCGCAGATTTTTCTCTCTGCACCAATTTGCGAGAGATTTCAAGGTATATTCGCCAGTGGCATAAAGCTCAAAAAGTTTTTTAACTTTATTTGCCTTGTCTTTATCAACATCAATCATTCTGGTTTTTGGATTATTCAAATAGCCCACTGGCGCCCAGCCGGGTCAAACGCCATTTCGAATTTTTTGTCGCAAACCTCTTTTTACATTCTCTCGCAAATTGTCTACAAAATATTTACTTTGACCGAAAGCGATGTTGAGCATAAACAAACCTTGCGGCGTTGGTTCAAACCAAAAGGTGGGAAATTTGAGGGACTTGATCAAGCCGCAATCGATCATGTGAATTATCTGTCCGCCGTCAACACTATTTCGAGCAAGACGATCCGGATTCCATGAGAGGATTCCGTCAGCTTTCCCTTGCCCGAATTCACCCCCGAAGTGCAATTTTTTCATTCGGGATTTTTTTATTTTTAATTAATAAATTATTTTCAATCATAACTTTTTTTGCGGATTTATAACCTAATGATTTTCTGGGCTTACTATTTAAAATATTTTCAACC
>JAZDNE010000065.1:0-8924 GCA_043800235.1 bacterium
GGGCAAAGCCCGACTTTAAAAAACTGCCAAAGAACCTGTAAAACAATATATCATTAGATATAATCTGCGTTCGCTCGGAAATAAAAATGAACTTTTATTTCTCTCGCTCACTTGATTATCTGGCTCGAACTTTATTTTAAGCCAAAAGCAAACTTTTCTTTTTTTGGTAGCTCATTCTTGTATTATAATACATTATTGTAAGTTAATGCAAGAAGTTGTAGAATTATAAATAACATATGGCTAAGATATCAAAAAAATTAGGCAATAACCTAAAAAAGATTAGATTAGAAAAAGGCATGACGCAAGGTGATATTTGTCGTGCAACGGGTATGGATAGAGGTTATATCAGCCGAGTTGAAAGCGGACAAAAAAATCCTACTATTTCTAATTTAGAAAAAATAGCCGTTGCCTTAAAGGTAGATCCAGACGAGTTATTAAAAAATAAATAAATGTATAAAATTAAAATCCCAAAAATTCTTTTTTTAGCATTAGATATTGCCAGTTTTTATCGCAATAATTTTTTTAATACAAACGACCTTGCAGAATTATCAAATCGGTATAAAAGTGATTTAGTTCGGCAAAGAGTTGATAAAAAAGATTATAAATATTTAGATGATACTCGTTTTGGTGGACTAAGAGGAAATTTTTCCACTCTTTTAACCTGGAGAGGTCTGGTAAAAAGAGGCTCATCTATCGTTAATTCATATAGCCTAGGAAGAGATAATCGTTTAGTTAATGCTATATGCAATGGAAAAATAATTTTAAATCGTGAAGATCTTGCTGCTTATACTAACGATAGATCTTTAAAAAAATTAATTGAAACCGAGGCGTGGTTATTAAATGTCAGAGAAACTCAGGCGCATGTTAAAGATATGCTAAAAAGAAATCCCAGCTTGCCTCTGAAAAGAGATAATATAAATTTTCCTAAAGAAGCAGTTTTCAAAAGTCCAAATGAGCAATATTTTATAAGAGCTTTATTAAATAATTTTGTTGATTCAAAAAATACAATATTGCAATTTAGCATTATAAATTTATGGGAGGGTAAAAAATTTCACAAAAAAAATCTTCATCCGTTAATAGTGTTAACAACTAATGGAAAATTGTGGAAAAAAATTTATGCAATTAAAAACGAGGATTTATATGAGCGTAAACCTATCCTTTTAAATGTTGATATTAAGAGTAATAAATGCACAGATAAAGATGGAAATATTTATAATTTATATCCTCTTTCCGAGGCAATAAAAGAATTTTCTAAAGAAAATGAAAATATAAAAAATAGACTCGATTATAAATGGGAAGATTTAAAAAATCAGTATTGCGAGGAAGAGGTTGAGTATGAAGTTAGAAAAGAAGATGAATTTAGTAATTTTTTAAGGTTGTTTTTAGATTGGAACCGCCATTTTTTCATAGATAATAAAGAAGTTGTTGATGTGCGAAATATAAGTTCCGGAGGACCGGATGTTGAGTTGATTTTTTCTGGTGGAACTACGCAAAAATTGGAGTTGGAGCATAACTGGGTTAACTACCTTGACCACAAACATCAAAATAATAATGCTTTCAAAAATGTTTGGATTTTTGCAGAAGAAGAATTTGATTTAGAGAAGATTTTGAAATTGTACGGCCAGGCAAAAAGAGAGCAGAACGACAGAATCCCCGATATTTTTCTTTGCTTAGATAAAGGAATTCGTAAGGCCTACGAGATAGATTGGAATAAAAGTAAATTAAAAGAGATTGATTTAAAATTCTAAAGATTATTTTGCATTTCCTCTATAATTTTTAATTTTTGCGTCTTTAAGTTTTTTTATCCTATCCGATAGAATTTTATAAAAATTTAAATCATTTTCAACGTTAATACTATTTCTTCCTAAATCATTGGCTGCCTCGGCCAGTGTTCCACTTCCAGCAAAACAATCAAGTATTGTGTTATTTTGATTTGAGAAAATTTTAATTAAATGAGAAACTAATTTTTTTGGTTTTTGCGTAGGGTGTTTTGTACGTTCTTTGCCCATGCATATTGGCGTTTCAATAAAATTGTGCATCTCATTTTGTTTAGTAAAATTGAAGGTATAAGAAATTTTTTTATTATCAAAACCTTTTGTAGACCATAAAATAGCCTCGCAAGAAGATAGGAAGCCGTTTTTTCTTATCTGGGGAGCAGGATTGGTTTTATGCCAAATAATAGTACCATGGTGCTTAAAACCTAATTTTTCATATATTCTGCGTATATCACTAACATATTCCAGCTTGCAGAATATTAATAAATTACCGTTATCCTTCAGAATCGGTTTTACTAAATTTATCCAATCGTGAGTGAATTTTAAATATTCGTCATCTTCAAAATAGTCCCATTTTCCAAAATCAGATGATCTGTTTTTTCTTCCTTTCAATATTTTAGTATTTTTATTCGCGGTATTATACGGGGGGTCAACAATAACTGAATCAACTTTTAATTTTATTTTTGGTAGCACCTTAATAGCGTCGCCGTAAATTAAATAATGATATTGCATACATTTGTTTGTTTTAGTCTTTGCAATGATTGTTTATAATAATTTATATCTCTTTCGGATCCTAAATAATTTCTTTTATATTTTTTGGCAACAACCGCAGTTGTTCCAGACCCCATAAAAGGATCGAATACTACATCATTTGGCTTGGATGTAGCTAGTATTATTCTTTCTAAAAGCCATTCCGGTTTTTGCGTAGGGTGAACTTTTTTTCCTCCCGCAGTTTTTCCCTTAGGCCAAATTGATCTCATTTGTTTATTGGCGTTCATTATTTTCATCTTTTTATAGTTAAAAGTATTCTGTTTATCTTTTCTGGCCCAGATAAAATTTTCATGATCAGCTACAAAACGAGTGCAAGATAGGTTTGGTGTAGCGTCTGTCTTGTGCCATAAGATCTCATTTAAAATTTCAAACCCCAGTTTTCGCAATATATATCCTGTAAGATAAATATTATGGTAGGTGCCAGCCACCCATATTGCCCCGGTTTTTTTTAGGATTCTATAACATTCTTTAAGCCATTTTTTTGTAAAAGTTTCAAAATCTTCATCAGTAAAATAATCCCATTTTCCCTTGTTGGTATTTAAATCCGTTCCTCCTGATTTTACAAATTTCATTTTGAAATTACTTTTACTTAAATTGTAAGGCGGATCCGCAAAAATTAAATCTATCGAATTATCTTTTATGTTTTGCATTAAATCTATGCAATCCATATTGTAAATATTGTTTAAATCAAACTTATTTTTTATAAAATATTTATTCCCAGTATCAATGGAGGGATGGTAATCAAGCCTTTTTATATCCTCAGTTTTTGTTTCAGTTTGAAAATTTCTAATAACTTTTACTACAACTCCTCTAATTTCAACTTCGTCTCTGTAAAGAGGAAGCATATTAGGATTTGAAGGCTGTAAGCGAATTCTGTTTTTTTCACGAAATATTTTTTTTAAAGTAGCTTCATTTTCATCGATAATTGCTACAACTGTTTGACCATCATCCGCATATTCCTGTTTTTTTATAACAACAACATCGCCGTCATATATACCATCGTCAATCATACTGTCTCCTTGTACTTTCAAGGCATAGACATTTTCATCACTTTTTATTTCATTTTTTGGTATAACTATTGTTTGGCTCATTGTTTCAATGGCCTCAATGGGTTGTCCGGCGGTTATAATCCCAAGTAAGGGAATTTCAATAGTTTCGTGTATTTTTTTGGGGTAAACAGTGCGAGAATGATTTTTTTCTTTTTCCAGATAGCCTTCTTCTAGTAGTTTCTCTACATGATAATGTATAGTAGAAACTGAGGATAATTTAAGATTTTTTTTAATTTCCTCGAGAGATGGCGAATAACCCTTTTTTTCTGAAAAATTAACAACAAAGTTTAAAACTTGTTTTTGCCTTTTTGTTATCATAAATTTATCTATTGATTTTATTTATCCACATGGTATAATTATTATACCACATTCGAAAAAAAATCGAAAACAAATTTTTATAAAAAATGAGAAGAATTTATTCAGAAAAAATTGACCTAATATTAAAATCACGAGAAGCTGCATTATCAGCAGTGCAAATTTATAATAATCCTTTCACGACTTTCAAATCAGAATCCTTTATTGTGCTATTTGTTATAGCGTGGACATATCTATTGCATGCTTATTATAGAGATAAAGAAATTGATTATAGATATTACACCATACCAAGTAAAAGAAAAAAGTTTGTTCGTAATCCTGACGGTAGTATTAAATATTGGGAATTAATGAAGTGCATTTCAAATCATAAATGTCCGCTAGATAAACATACGGCAAATAATTTAAAATTTTTAATAGGACTGCGTAATCAAATCGAGCATAAAAAAGCAATAGGTATAGATTCTTATTTATCAGGAAGGTACCAGGCCTGTGCCTTAAATTTTAATTTTTACATGAAAAAACTTCACGGTGAAAAGCATTCCTTAGATAATCATTTGGCGCTAAGTTTGCAGTTTGCTGAATTGGATTATAAACAGGCACAATTTATTAAAGATAAAGAAAAATTGATACCGAGAGCAGTACAAAGTTATATAGCCACATTTGATAATTCATTATCAGATAAAGAAATAAAGCATGATAGGTTTTCATACAGACTTTTATTTATTAAGGTTGGGGTAAAAAGAAAAGGGAAAGCTGATAGGGTAATAGAATTTATAGACCCAAAGTCGTCATTGGCAGAAAATGTCACTAAAGAATATTGGGTTAAAGAGGATAGGGAAAAGCCTAAATTTAGAGCAATGGATATTATTGAAAAGGTTAAAAAGGCTGGTTTTTCTAAATTTGGTCCGTATCAACATACTCAATTTTGGAAAAAACATGATGGCAAAAACTCAACTAAAGGATTCGGTACATTTGTTGCAAATTACTGGTATTGGTATGAAAATTGGTTTGAGTTTATCATAAAAGAATTGCAATAATTTTATAATAATTATTTCTATATGAATATAAAAATGTTGATATTTGGGGAAAGAGAATTAAAATTATTAATTTAACTAAATATATGAAAAAAACAATTATTTTAAATGCCGGACACAGCATTAATGACCCTGGAGCAAAAACAAATATAACCACGGAAGCGCAAGAAGCTATAAAAATTAGAGATAAATTAGTTCCATTGTTGAAACAAAATTTTGAAGTAGTAATAGTTCCGGACGATTTAAATTTGACGGATTCGATAAAATGGGTAAATGATAGATATAGCAAACTGGAAGATGGGCTTGCTTTTTCTGTTCATTTAAATGCTGGTGGTGGCCATGGCGCAGAAATTTTTTACTATGAAGGCTCAGAAGAATCAAGAAGAAAAGCCAAAATTATTATTGATAAATATTGCAACCTCACAAGTTTTAGAAACAGGGGAGTAAAGCCTGATACTTCATCTCAACATAAAGAGGGGTTGGATTGGATTAAAAAGGTAATACCCTGGTCTTTTTTAATAGAGTGTTGCTTCATTGATAGCGTGGAGGACCTAAAAAAATTGCATGAAGAATATAATGAGGTAGCCTGGGCAATTTATTCGGGTATCTGCCTTGTTTATAATGTTAAACCAATCAATCCTCAACAAATAGATGTCGTTGATGAACAAGTTGAGACTAAAGAGAATCTACATCCTATAAAGCTTACAAATATGCAATATTATGGTCCAGATTCTCTTGACGCTAACGTCATACGTGAATATATTGGTGATGAATTTCATGGGAGAAGGGATAGATTAAATCTTCAGTGCACAGAGTATGCGTATTACAGATTGTTGTGTTCAGATATTAAAGTGGAATGGGAACGGACATCAGGTCGACATGGTGGATTGTGGCCAGAAGCTGTTTCTAAAAAATATAAAATATTAGATACTCCCATCAAAGGCGGAGCCATGTGTATACCATTAAGCGTTATCCCTCATTATGGGCACGTAGCGTATATAGAGAATGTAAATTCTGATCAGTCAATTAATGTTGCAGAAGCAAATTGGGGGCCAAATTCTAATGATATTGGTCATTATTGGGAGCGTACAATTCGTGTAGAAAAATGGAGAGATAGATATAAAGCAAAGTTTATTGATTTTAAGTAAAAAAGAATTTGCCGCCAAATCGCACGAACGTGCGGAGCGGGCTTTCGCCCGTAATTAATTAAATTTAATTTTTAACTTAAAAGAAGTTCGAACTTCTTTATAAAATCCGAGCAGTATAAAAAAATTCTAAGCGACCCATCCCTGCGGGGGTGGGTCGCTTTTCTATGCGAACCGGTTTCTGCCGGTTTCAGCCGGTTTCTGCCGTTTGACTTTTTGAGACAATTAACCTATGATATTAGGTTAATTTTTTAGCGCTTAAATATTTAAAAAAACATGGGATTTCTTTTTTAAAATAATATTTTATGAATAAATGGATTAAAAATTTAACTAAAGTAGGAAAATTTATCACGAATAGCAAAGGTAAGCTCGGATTATCAAAAATTCGTGAGATTTCAACCCCTGGGGGTCGTGAGGTAGCTAAAATTTCCGCTAAAAATAGGCATTATTCTAATAAGGCCAAATTGCCAAAAGGCGGAAAAACAACGATTTCAGAACCGACTAGCCATTTAAATTTAGCCAAAGCAAAGCCCGCAAGACCCAAAAAGGCCAAGATTCAGGAGACCGTTAGCCTGGCGGAAGAGAAAAAAGAAGAAATTGCGGTTAAGCCGGAAAATTCAGAAGAGTTGCAAGGCAAGCAAGCAACCCCGGAAATTAAAGTGTCGGAAATCGGCGAGTCTAAATTAGCCGAAGCCTGCCCGTATTGCGCTTCAAAGGAATTCGCGCGCCGCGGCACTCGAAAAAATAAGTATCAAGTTGTTCAGCTGTATATTTGTAAAAATCCGGAATGCGGGAAAACCTTTACGGCTCAAGACGTGAAAGGTAAACATTTTCCTTTAAATTTAATTGTTGAGTCCATGAGTTATTATAACTTGGGTTTTACCCTGGAAGATTCTTGCCGCATCATCAAGCAAAAATTTGGCATACAGCCGGAACCGGCCACGCTCTCCGAATGGGTAAATCAATATAAGCCGCTTTGCCGCTATGAGCGCCTGCGGCCTTTCGCCATTAAAATGTTCAACCCGCAAGATATTGTCGAGGTGGTCACCATGGCTCACCGCCAGCTTTACCGTTTCCGTTATCACCGCGCCAAAACAGCGTTGATGCTTCAAGAATTCAGGAATTATCGCTTGTCGCCCTTAAAAGAATATTTGGATAATGTTTCTTCCACCACGCCGCATCAGTATTTTCAAGAGGGAGAGAGAATGTCTGAAATCAGAAGCAAGTTTGATAAAGCGGAGATGATTGTGAAAAGCAAAAATAATTATGCTAATCGCTTAGCCGCGTTCGTGCTTCAAGCCGTTCAAGATAATAAGCAAAGGCATGAGGCGGTGCAAAGATTTATGCTGGCTAACGATTCGGTCACGGTCGCCACGGAAGTGCCGGTCTATATCCGAAAAGAGGATGTAGAGCATATGGAAAATAATTTGCAGTTTAAAATTACCGAGCATGCCGGCGAGGAGAAAGAAGAAGTTAAGAAAAAATCAACTAAGCGCTCGGCAAAAAATAAAAACGATTCAGCCGGCACCATAACCATTAAGGGGTCTAAAGACCCGCGGCCTTTCCCCAAGCTTTTAACCGGGCATATTGATTTAATTCAAATCAGAAACGGACAGGTTCATTTGCTGGATTTTAAGCCTAATGCCGCTAAGGAAAAACCGGTTGAGCAATTAACTTGGTATGCTTTGGCCATGTCGCGCTTAACCGGCTTAAAACTGTTTGATTTTAAATGCGGCTGGTTTGATGAAAATGATTATTTTGAATTTTACCCTCTGCACGTTGTTAAAAAAATCAGAAGCAAGAGAAAAAGGAAAGTTCATTATCGCTCTGGCCTAGTCGTTGAAATCCCCAAAGAAAATGTTTTAACCATTGTCAGATAGATTATCTAATTAATAAACAAAAAATATGGCTTACACCAAACAATTCACGCCTAAAAGATCCGCGTATTCTTTCCGTAATCTTGAAGTTTACCAAAAGACTATGGAATGTTCAATTTTAATCACGAAGGATATTAGTCCGGTTCTCGCCAAACTTAAATACGAATTCTTGGAGAATATGACTAATTGTTCAATGTCCATTCCTTTGTATATCGGCGAATCTCATTCAATTCGTTATGACAATTTTACCGAGGGGGTCGGCTTGCTGGATAAAGCGATGTCTTCCAGCAACAAGATGATAATTTACCTTGAGCAGACTAAGGGCCTATATGGCGAAAAAGTTGATGTTGGGCTGATTGAGGACATTATTACCCGCTACGCGGATAGCCGCAGTAAAATGTTCCGCTTGGGCAAAGCCTGGAAGCGCTATCGGGAAAATGATTTAGCAAACCCAAAACCGAAAACAGCCAACTTTAAATACTAAAATTTTATCCGTTATGGATGCCTATATTGATAAGTCAACCTATCTTGAATATTTAAATTGCCCTAAAAATACCTGGCTTAAATTGCATAAGCCGGAACTGCTGGAATTGTTTGAGCTCTCCGAATTTGAAAAGAATTTATCCAAAACGGGCAGGCTAGTGGAAGAATTGGCCGGAAAAATGTTTCCCCAAGGTGAAGCCATCAAACGTTTTGGGGAGCAGGCTATCCCGGAAACTTACCGCCATATTGAGCAAAAAACTCCGGTTTTGCTTCAACCAACTTTTCTGTTTGAGAATTTTTTGTGCCGCTGCGATATTTTAGTCTATGATGCGGCCAGCGATTCCTGGAATTTGCACGAGATAAAAGCCATCAATTCGCTGGAGGGCCACGCTAAAGAGGTGGATTTTATGGAAGACGCCGCCTTTCAAGCAGCTATTTTAAAGAAGTTAGAAATTAAACTTGGTAAAATTTTTAT
>JAZDNE010000131.1:0-3643 GCA_043800235.1 bacterium
CGCTATTTGATATAGCAATAATTTTAGTCGGCGGATGAATTTATTTTTTTCGTTTTAAGTCCGCGAAAGAGGACTCCAACGCAATTTTGCAACCGCGAGAAAGACTCCCGCTGAGCTAAATAAATATGACTTTTTTAAATATTGGAGAAATCAATAAAATAGACACAGAAATTGCGGATAATGCTGAATATGAGTTTAAAATTTTAGAATCAGGGATTTATATTATAGAGGTTATTGCCAGCGCGAAAAGCTGGTGGCAGAACTTAAAAGGGTGGCGGGCGTTTTTTAATGATGATGATTTGGCAATAAAAATAGATGGCATTGAATTTCCTAAATTAAGCGGAAAAAGGGGGTTATTTGATGGAGAGGCGGCGTGGAATGGGAACAATTTGAAGGGTTTAAAAAAGATAGATGTTTTTGTTGTAGAATTAAAATCAGGTGAACGCAAAATTGAATTTATTACTGAACAATATCCGCATCTTGAAAGTATAAAAATAATTAAAGCAGATAATGAAAGTTTCATAGAATATATTCCATCTGATGAAAATAAGCAGGCGCAAGACGGAAATAATCGTCAGTGGATAAATTTAGTATTCGCTGGGTTGCCGATAAAAGAAATTTCTATAACAGCAAAGGCCGAAAAGCGCGCAAAAGACAGCGATGACATTAAGCTGATAATAGATGGCGGCATACAAGAAAATAAAAATTCAAAATATTTTAAAAATTGGCATTGGGCTGGGAGTTTGGATAATGGAGAGAAAAAAATATTTCAAAAAGAACTTAATCTGCCAAACGGATTGCATTATGTTGAATTATGGGCGGATAGGATGCCAAGTTTGGAGAATATAAAAATAACATTGGAAGATGCAGGAGTGGAAGATGAGCAAGATGAGAAACAACAGATTATGGCAAAAGTAGTTTGGGAAATTACTAAATTCAGAAGCGAGCCGAAGTTGGATGAACAAAATATTTTAAGGGAATTAAAATATGGAGACGAGGCGGAGATTATAGAAAAAACTGTTGCGGGCGAACGTCCGATCAATGAAAAGGGAGAATTTTTAGAATCAGATAGATGGCATAAGGTTAAGCGGAACGGCAAAGAAGGTTATATCTTTTCAATGGCGCTGGAAATAGGAGGCGAGGCTCAAGAAGCGATTCAAAATTTTATTATACAAAAGTCAAAAGAATTAGAAGAAGATGAATGTTTAATGTTAGCCATCGCAAAACGGGAATCAAAATTTTTCCCATATAGCGTTTCTCAAGTCGCGGATGATTATCAAAAAGGCAGAGGAGTGATGCAACTTACTGACCAGACAAGAGATGAGATGAGGAGAAATGAATATATTAATTACGATTTAATTGATCCGTTTGATTTTAAAAAAAATATAGAAGGCGGGATTATTTATTTTAAGTTTATACGAACTTTATATAGAAAAGATTCTTCAGATTATTTAGAAAAATTGTTAGTTGCTTGGAATAGAGGACCTTATTTTATCCCCAAAAATGAAAGAGATAAACCATTAAATTATAATTCATTGCCAGGAGAAACAGCTGATTTTATTGAGAAAGTAAAAAGTTATTATGAGGAATATAAAAACAATGGGAGAGAAGGATTTATTAAGATTTTTTGGATGATTATTTTTTGCGGGATAAGTATTTTATTTGGAAGCATTATATCGTCTTGTTATATGCTAAAAATATCTAAAAATAATAAAAAGGAAAAAATAATTTCTGCAAATATAGAAATGGTAAGAGATGAGGATAAAGAAAAATTTTATAGATTAGAGGATAATTTAGATGGCGATGGGGATAAGGAAACAGTTAATTTTCACTTTTATTATGGTGAAATATTAGAACGAATTACTGAGATGGAATTTCAAGGACAGATTTTTAAAATGCAAGGCGCGCCTTCTGGGTTTAGTAAGGATATAAATGGCGATGGTATAAAGGAAGTGATAGTGGAATTAGCGGTTGGCGCAAACGGAATTTGGACTGAAATTTATCAATTAAATAATAGCGGGAAATTAGAAATTATTCCAACTGTTCCTGAATATGGTTCTCCTGGATTTTTTAATAAAAACGGGATTAAATTTGTTGACTATGATGATGATGGAGATCTAGAGGTTAGATTGAATTATAATGATATGCCGGATTCCTGCGTCGGACAAGCGGATATTTATGAGTATGTTAAAGGAATATTTATTAAATCAGCGGAGCTGAAAGTATATGAAGAAACTTGCAGGGAAAGCATGAAGAAAGTTACTGGATAAGTTTATAATATTTCGCTGGCGGATGTGTTGAAGAGTTGAAGAAAGGAGAAGAGGAAGAATAATAAATAATTTTAAATTTTAAAATAATATGCTCAAACAAATTCAACTAAAAATCTCTAAAATCAAATACGCAGGCGACTCTCTTGGAGATGATATGCGTATTGAAATTGAGTGTTTAGATAAATTTGCGGGTTTTAATAAAAAGTTAAAATGCGGCAGCGAGCGGAAACTTGATGAAATCGTTGGAACATTTTTTGCCGATGGCGCGTCATTTGCATTGCCAATAAATATTAAAATCATTGAGCGGGATTTGATTTTTAACGATGTCGGGAGTAGTAAAGCAGATTTTAAAGTCAATTTGAACAATGATCAGCCGCAAGTCAAAATTTATAAAATTGAAGTGCAGGAATTGCGTAATTTTTTTAGCAAAAAGAAAGCTGTTTTTGAATTAACGATGGAAGCATTAGTGTCGGATGTAATAGGATATGTTAATCTCACAGATGATGGCTGGCTTGAAACTAAAAGAGCAGACGGTAAGCACATTAGTTTGCCCTTTTGTTTAAAAGTTCAAATCCACCATACAAAGTCAGGGCGTGAATATTTTACAATTCTTGAGGGACCATGGCAGGGAACTGATGCGTCGGTAATACTTGGTCAAGAAAAAACGCGTTTTTCATTGGATAATCCACATACAGAACCTGTCTCCATCACTTATTCTATTTCCAAAAAAACAGCGCGATTTAAAAATAAGGTTTATGCTACAATAGATTATCCAAATAGTCAATGGAAAAAAGGACTATATGATATAGAAATACCTGATTCGCCACACGAAGGCGGAGAAGCTTATCTTGATAGAGCTAAATTAGCAAAAGTTTGGTTTCACATTGGCCATAGTGGTGCGCTATATTTCCATCCGGGGAGCTACTCACTCGGATGCATGACTCTTACTCAAATTCACCGTTGGGATGCGTTGTGTAAAATTTTAATCAAAGCTCGCAAAGGCGATAGCCAGAGTATAGGCACTTTGGAAGTAGTTGATTAAACCCAGTGCCTTTTAGGCAATGTAAAAAATTATTTTAAACTTTCGACTTTGCGCAAATTAAAAATTTTGCCTAAAAGGCGCGGGGTAAATATATGAGAAAAAAGTATTTTTATATTTTTTGGGTAAGTTTTATCCCCATTGTCATTTTAGGATTAGTGATGTTTTTTATAATATTTTTAAAACAGAAGTCTATAGATTCCAGTCCAATTATTGGAGTTGAGAAAATTGAAAATTTAAAATTAGGCAGAAAGACAATGAATTCAGGACCAATTATTGGAGTTGAGAAATTTGGTAATTTAAAATTAGGCGGAAAAACAATTTCTGGAGAAGG
>JAZDNE010000133.1:0-4581 GCA_043800235.1 bacterium
ATCTACCATTATCGGTTCATTTAAATCAAAATCTTCTATTGAATACCTAAAATATATTAAACAAAATAATTTAAATATTTCAAGACAAATATGGCAAAGATCATTTTACGATCATGTAATTAGAAACGAACGTTCCCTAAATGCGATAAGAGAATATATTTCTCTAAACCCTGAAAATTGGGAACAGGATATTGATAATTTAATCAATCTATAACAAACCAATACAGCGGACGCTACCGCGCCGCTGATTTTTGTGTTAGGAGTATATAATGATTAAAATTAAAAAGAATTACATCACCTTAATAGTCTTTATTATCGTATCATCACAGATTGCCGGCTGTGGTTCAATAACCTATAGAACCCGACCTGCAATTAAAGGAATGTATGTTTCACCGGAACTTTCCCGAGCAGTATATCCGGGGGTACGTCGCGATATATACCAGATAAAAGATACATCCAGTGCAGCGAAATGGATAGGCCAGGGAGGAGCAACTTTTTTTTGTATTACCTCAATATTAGACATACCTCTTTCATTTGTTATAGATACGCTTTGTTTGCCATATGATATTTTTCAAAGCGATAAAGAAAGCATAAAACAAAATGAAGAAGATTATAATAAAGAGGAATTAAAAAAAATTCAATAGTTAATAAAAATTAAAATTGTCCCTAACAATTCGCTCCAGCGGATTTTACTCCGCGGCTTCGCCGCTTCGTAAAACCGCTGAGCTCAAGCGTTATAAGAAAATAATACAGGAGGGGAAAAATGGAGATAAATAAAAAACAAAAAATTGCACTTTGGGCAACTGGGATATTAATTTTTCTAAGTATCCTCTTTCCCTTAACAGCTAAAAACCGAGCATATCCGGAGGAAATAAAAAGTTTCATGTTCGAGCAACTTGGTGTTTTTTTTATCGTTGGTATTGTGGCATTTTTTTATTTAAAAGATAAAAACAAAGAGATAAAAGATTACTTAAACTCATCTTTTCTTAAATTTTTGATACTTATGCTTGTGTTGGGAACCACCACCATCATATCCTTAGTATACATGATTAATCAACAATTACGGCCTGCCGAAGGACGATTCGGATACTGTACAGGTAACATTTTCCCCATACTTCATAGTACCATTCCTTTAAATATCGGAATTAATTTGGCTATAATTTTACCGGTTTTGACATTTTTTTATACTCTTTACACAAAGCATCAAGGCATAGTTTATACTCGTAAGAGCATAATAGTAATAACAATTATTCTTACATTCCTATGCATTATATTTGGATATGAAGCAGCCTATACCAGTAAATGGATATCTGCTGTAGCTCCAAGAGAATGTTCTTTAAATATTTTTAAAGCAAACAATTTAATTGTTGCCAAAGAAGTATTATTTTTTATTATAAAACCTATTTTATTCGCATTTATTATGTTTATGCTTCATAAATGGCAGGTTTCAAGACTTCAGAGAGGATCAATATTTAAAAAAATACTTGTTAGTTTTTTTTCAATTATTTTAGGAGGTGTAATGGTTATAGGTCTTGAAATAGGATTTTACTTTTTATCGATTTTCTTAATATCCCCGAGTTTATTGAAACATATCATATTTTAAGATCTATAACAAAAAAATCCACCGGATCAATCCCGCGCGTTGCGCGGTCTCGTACGGTGATTATCTCGTTATAAGAAAAAGAAAATATTACACACAGGGATTATCATTAGTCTATCTTTTTCTTTTTTTATTTTGATGGGCTGTTTGCAAAATAGCTATAAAAATATTGAAGAAAAGTTGAAAAATTTACCTCGAATGGATAAAGCTTTTTTTCAACAGGATTTAGCAGATTTAGTTATTGGCTTTTATGCTTGGGGGGATATCGGTGCTACAAACCCAGAGTTAATAAAAAAGATAAATACACAAAATCTTTCACAAAAGAGGAATTTTTGAATTTCCTGAAAAAAAATATTTCGTAATTTAACGGTAGTAATTATGGATAAGCGTGAATCACCAGATCAAGATATTGAAAAATAGATAACCTTTTGAAAAACAAGGTTTCCAAAAGGTTATCTATCAACAAGCTCGAAGTACTTGGCATGAAACAGGAATACCAATTATTAAAGAATAAATAAACTTATAACAACGCGCTCCACCTGACTTTTTCCGCGGCTTCGCCGCTCCAAAAGCAGGTGAGCTTGAATGTTATAGGAAAATAAAAAAATGAAGAGTAAAAATTTTACAATATTTCTACTCCTAACACAGGTGATATTTATTTCAGGATGCGCTTCCCTCAATGCCCGAACCAACGGCAAATATTATAAAGAAATATACCCGGGGATAAAACAAGAAAACGATAATATATCTGAGGCATTAGATAATTTATCAACAGATTTTGGTAGAGAAATGTTTGAATCTTTTTCACTTCCTTTTTATTTTATTGATTGGCCTTTATCTTTTATTATAGATACTCTACTACTGCCATATGATATTATCCAGACAACCAAAGATAATGAAGTAGAACAAAATGAACCTGAAAATTCTAAAAAATAAAACCCATAACCAAACAATCCAGAGGACTGTTACCCTCGCCCTTCGGGCTCGGCTAACAGCCGCTGATTTTCGTGTTATGTGAGGAAATAAAATGAAAACAAAAATAATTTCTATCCTATTGTTAACACTATTTATTTTTCCTTCTCTCCTCTTTGCGAAAAGAGCCAATATTGAATACCCTGATAAAATAATAATCAAAAATATAGAATATAAAGCATCGTATGAAATGGGAAATCTGTTTCAAAAAGCTTATATCGAAGCAAGAAATATTGAAACTGATAAAATTATTTGGAAGAAAGAAATTTATCAAATAACATTGAATCCTATTATGGAACAAGATGTTCAATGGGTGATGATCATAAAAGTTGAAATGGAAGACAATAAATTGCTAATTTCTAACGAAAATGAACAAAATTTCTTATTAGATTTAGAGACATTAGAAATTGAAAAAATAAAATAAACACATAACAATTCGCTCCAGCGGATTTTACTCCGCGACTTCGCCGCTCCGTAAAACCGCTGAGCTTAAGCGTTATATATAGAGGAAAATATTATGAATAAAAAAATATCAGGTGGAATAATCATAATAGGAATTAGTGGAATAATATTGGGTTTTTTAAAAATATTAGGTGGAATAGCATTAACGATTTTTACCTCAAGCTGGCCTACTTCTTCTACCTCTCCCGCCGCAATAATTAGTGCAATAACAGCAATCATTGTAGGAATTAGTATTCTTTTTTCCGGAATTTTTATATTAAAATTAAAAAACTGGGCAAGAATTTTATTTATAATTAATCTAATATTATGCGGCATCAATGAAATATATTTTATACTCGTAATCCACCATCGGGCGGCAGATTCATCTATAAACTCAATCGTTTATTTCTTATTACCGTTTGGATGGCCATTAATAATTCCCTTTTTACCACATAAAGCAGTATTTATTATTTTACCAATAATTATAATTTACCTTGTGTTACCTAAAGTAAAACACCAATTTAAGAGAGAAAAGAATATTATATAATACAAATATAACAATTCAATCAACCGGACTTTTTCTAGCCGCCAAAGCGGCTTCCAAAAACCGGTTATTTCAAACGTTATACGAAAAAATAAATAAAAAAATGGGGAAGATATCATGGCAAGAGGTATGATAATTATTTTTGTTTTTTTATTATTAGTCACTCAACCTTTTAACTTATTGGCCTCAAATGATGAAAATATAATAAAAGAGATTGAAGAATATGCTCCAAAATTAAAAATTGAATACGTTATCCAAACAGTAAGAGAGTACTTGAATAAACATAACCAAGGTTATAAAGCTGAAGAATATTTTATTCAATCCGTAAAATATGATTCATCAAAGAAAGAATGGATCGTATCTTTCGAAGAGAAAATACCTATGCCTGGGAGCCAGTTTTGGATCGCCATTAACGATGGGACAAAAGAAATCCAATTATTTGTTGGAGAATAGAAATATAAACGTATAACAACTCAATAGAGCGGATTTTTTCCAGCCGCTTAGCGGCTTCCAAAAACCGCTCATTTCGGATGTTATACGAAAAAAATAAATAATAATGAAACAAATATTGCAGTTGAATGCAAATTTAAAATTCATAGAATATCTCTTATTTCTGTTTGATAACGAATCAGATGAAATTACCCTACGAGAGATAAAAGATAAATTTATTAAAAAATTTAAAACAAATCCGACATTATTAAATCAATATTTTGGGATTATTAGGCTTCTCCCCTTAATTCTCATAAAAGAAACTTATAAAAATTTAAAAACTGAACTTGTCGGGAATGTGGCATCAATAAAAATAATTCGAGATTCAATAGCCCATAATAGTTTTAAAATTAATGAATCTGGATATATATTTAAAAATGATACGGGTAAAGTATCTTTTAGTTACGAAGAATTTACGTCATTTCTACATGAAATTGAAAAAGAATTTTACAATAAAATAAACGTATAACCACTCAATCGAGCGGATTTTTTCCGCCGCTAAAGCGGCTCCAAAAACCGCTCATTTCGGATGTTA
>JAZDNE010000146.1:0-6472 GCA_043800235.1 bacterium
AAAGATGAAAATGGCAAGATTGTTGCCGAGATAGCTGAATATATAGGAGAGACAACGAATAACAGGGCTGAATATAAAGCTTTAATCGCCGGGTTGGAGAAAACTAAAGAATTGGGCGCGGATGAGGTTGAATGTTTTTTAGATAGCGAACTTGTTGTGAAGCAAATGAGAAGAGAGTATAAAGTTAAAAATAATGATTTAGCGCCTTTATTTTTGATAGCGTATAATTTAAGTTTAAGTTTTAAAAAAATTATTTTTTATCATATATTGAGACAATATAATCAGGAAGCTGATAAATTGGTGAATAAAGCGATTGATTTTTTTCAAGAAAGCAACAAAATAAGAAAACAGCAGGAAAATAATAAAAATTAAAAAATTATATTTTTTTGACTTTTTCGTTTGAATATGTTATTTTATTGACAGTTTAGGTAAGCGGATGATCGCTCGCGTACGCTAATATGATGCGAGAGGAAAGTCCGGACATCCCAAACTGTTTTTTTACGGTTTGGACAAAGGCAATCGGTAACGCCGACCGTCCAGTTTGCGAGGACTGAGATAGGGAAAGCGCCACAGAGACTATACTATCCAGCGCTTCGCGCTGGAAATTTCAAAATCCAAATTTCAAAAAAGAGGATAGTGGAATTTTCAATGCGGAGTGTTGGTGAAAGGTGAAAAGTGAGCTGGTGTCCTTCGGGCTACAGTTCTCGACGCATTGTGAAATGCGTTTGTGGCAAACCCTGCCTGATGCAAGAGCAAAGCCTGCCATTTTCGGCGGGTAAAAAGTAGCTCGCAAGAGGCTATGAGCAATCATAGTCCCAGATAAATGATCATCTAAGACAGAATCCGGCTTATAACTTATTTAAACTAAATGGGCTGTTGGCGCAGTTGGCTAGCGCGCCTCCATGGCATGGAGGAGGTCGAGGGTTCAAATCCCTCACAGTCCACTATGAAAATCCTCATTATATTTTATTCCCGCGGCGGGACAACGCGAAAAATGGCTGAAGAGATTGAAAGAGGCGCGAAAGACGCGGGCGCAGAGATAAAATTAAAAGAGACAAAAAACGCGGGGAACGAAGATTTATTATGGGCTGACGGAATTATTATCGGCAGTCCAGTTTATTTTGGTTTGCCCGCGGCGGAAATAAAAAAAATTTTCGATGATTCGTTAGCGGTACGCGGAAAATTAGAAAATAAAATCGGGGCGGCGTTTACAAGTTCTTATCATCCAACAGGAGGCAAAGAAACAACTATTCTTTCGATTTTGCAGTCAATGTTAGTTCACGGAATGATCGTTTGCGGAGACCCTTTGAAAAGCGGAGGTCATTACGGCGCGGCTTGCAGTAAGTTTGATGAAAGAGCTAAAAAAGAATGTTACGGATTGGGAAAACGGGTCGCGGAATTAGCGAAAAAATTAAAAATAGGCGAGCAAAAAATTAAATTGGTTTGAAATGGGCGCGTAGCTCAGTTGGTTAGAGCGTTGCATTCACATTGCAAAGGTCCCTGGTTCGAATCCAGACGCGCCCACAATTATTAACGCTTGACAATATTATTGAGAAGCGTTATTATATTTATGATCATAAGTTTTAAGTGCGAAGAGACAGAAAAAATTTATAATAGAAATTTTTCGAGAAAGTTTCCGCATAATATTCAACGAACAGCAATGCGAAAATTGTGGATGTTGTATGCCGCTATAAATATCAATGATCTAAGAGCGCCACCCGCAAATCATCTAGAATTATTAAAAGGCAATAAAAAAAAAGAATATAGTATTCGCATAAATGATCAGTGGCGCATTTGTTTTTGCTGGGCAGGCGGAAATGCCACAGAGGTTGAGATAATAGATTATCATTAAATTTAAAAATATGTTTTCAAAAAAAATACAATCTATACATCCAGGCGAGATTCTTATGGAAGAATTTTTAAAATCGTTAAAAATTACGCAATATAAATTAGCTAAAGATGTTGCTGTGCCCGCTATAAGGATAAGTGAAATTATTCGTGGCAAAAGAGCGATAACTGCGGATTCTGCTTTAAGATTAGGAAAATATTTTAATACTTCTCCTGAATTTTGGCTTAATCTTCAAGTAAGATATGATTTGGAAAAACAACGAGAGGTTTCCTGTAAAAAGTTGGATCAAGAAGTTAAAGTTTTAAAATACGCGACGAATTTTTAAGCTATTCGGATAATTCGTTTTCGCCGCGCCTGCCAAAGCCCCGATTTAGACTGTCCGAACTATTGGTAAAAATTACCTTTAAGCTAATGGATACTTATCTAAAAAAAGGTTGGCGGCGGGCAGGTGGCATTCGCTGCCTGCCGATAGGCAGGGATAAATATTCGTAGCATTCGGATTATATGGCTTTATGAAAAAATACTGGACAATTTTTAAATTAGAATTGCAAAAAGATATGCAATATCGGTTTAATTTTTTTTCGCGGATAATCAGCAACGCGTTGATGTTAGTATTTTTATTTTTCTTTTGGATTAGAATTTATAGCGAAGGAAATCATATAGGCGGATATAATTTAAAAGATATTTTAACTTATTATTTTATAGCGACCATTTTTACTTTTTGGTTATCCCGCGATTTAGGATGGATTATAAGCGATGAAATCAGAGAAGGGGATGTTAAAAATTTTTTATTAAAGCCAGTAAGTTATATTTTAAACCATTTTTCACAATATATAGCCGTTCTTTTTACCCATTTTATTCATTATGGTCCAATCATTTTTATTGCCTGCTTTCTTCTAAGAAAATATTTTATATACCCGTCAAATTCTATTCAATGGGTATTTTTTATTTTATCATTTTTTTTATCGGCGGCGCTTTATTTTTTAGTTTATTATATAATGGGACTAACGAGTTTTTGGCTGGGGATGATTCAAGGATTAAATTATGGTTTTCAGGTATTGGTCGGATTTATGGAAGGCAAATATCTCCCGTTAGATTTACTGCCGACATGGTTTATAAAATTAAATAGTTTTTTGCCTTTCAAATACATGTTGTATGAACCCTTGTCTATTTTCTTGAATAAAACTTCATTTAACCGTCAGTCGCTCTTGGTTCCGCTGGCGTGGACCATAGCGCTTTTTGTGCTGGCTAAAGTTTTATGGAAGAGGGGCATAAAAGTATATGAGGCGTATGGCGCGTGAAGCTCACCACTTTTCCAAAGGGGGGGCAGTGGGTGGTTTGTTCCCCCCTTTCTCAAAGGGGGGTAAGGGGGGATTTTTCCGTGGTACTGCTTTGGAAAATAAAAAAGCTTGCGAGCGTATCATTAAATTATGTCAATATTCTACAATAACAGTCACAAAAAACTTGCGCGAGAGCTTAGAAATAATATGACTAACGCTGAAAAGTTGCTATGGAGCAAGATAAGGAGAGAACAATTGGGAGTAAGGTTTTACCGGCAAAAAGCAATTTTAAATTATATTGTGGATTTTTACTGTCCTGCTAAAAAATTGGTTATAGAAATTGACGGAGATTCTCATTATATCGGAGATGGGGAAGTTAAGGACAAGATAAGAGATTACGAGATAGGAAGGCTTGGATTAAGGGTTTTAAGGTTTACTAATTCGGAAGTTTTAAAAAAGTTTAATGCGGTTTTGAAGCGGATATGGGTGGAGCTGGGGAATGAGTTGTGATGGTTTTAGCGCGTCCGAGAGTATGGAGGAAACGGGTAGGCAGTGCCGTCGAAAAATCCCCCCGTCCCGCAATACTGCGGGACGACCCCCTTTGGGAAAGGGGGCAAAAACTATGCTAAAAAAATACCTAAAAATATATTTGCATTTTTTTAAGATGAACATTTTGCGAAGAATGGCATATAGGTGGAATTTTTTTATTTTAATGATTATGATTCCTTTGCACATAGGAATTTATATTTTTTTTATTAAGATCATTTACAGTAATTTAGAATCTATCGCGGGATGGGATTTTTATCATTCTTTGCTTATAGTCGCGAGTATGGTTTTTATAGAAGCAACCGCATGGGCAACATGTTCTTTTATGAATGAATTAAGGAGATATATAAGAGATGGAAACTTGGACGGAGTTATCACTAAACCTATTGACGCGCAATTTCTTGCTTCAGTGAGCAAAGTTGATCCTGAAGATTTGTCACGATTTATTATCGCTATAGGTATAATTATCTATGTTTTAAGCCATATCCATTTTAGTTTAATAGATTTTCTGCTTTATTTTTTTATTTTATTTAATGGGTTTATTATCTTTTATAGTATTTTAGTTTTAATCGCGGTTATCGCTTTTTGGGTTGTTGAAAACAGGGCATTATTTTTTATAAGCAAAAACATCATTCAAATTTCCCAATATCCAACTGATATATATACAGGAATAATGAAAACAGTTTTTTCTTTCATTATTCCGATAGCGTTTATCGCGACGGTTCCGGCGAAAGTTTTAAGCGGGTGGTATGACTGGAAATTAGTTATGGAATCGTTTATAATAGCAGGTATATTTTTCTACTTAAGCCGCAAATTTTTCCTGTTCGGATTGAGGCATTATTCAAGCGCTTCTTCATAATCATATACTAAATATGTCTGACATTCTTCCAGAATCCGCTCAAGACGATAACAAGGGATTTTATTCATCAGTAAAATCTGATTTAAAGCGCGCCGTTAAATTGGAAAAAGCGAGAAATTTAATTTTTCTGGGAATTTGTTTCGGGTTAGTGTTTATTATTTACAGCCAAAGTTTATTTGGCGGTTTTGTATATGATGATCGTTCAATAGTCGAGCATTACGAGATATTTAAAGACATAAATAATATTGGAAAAGTTGTCTTAATGCCATATTGGAATGTTGAAGCCGGTTTATACCGTCCCACCACTCTCCTTAGTTATTTATTTAATTATTCGTTTTTCGGACAAGGAGCATGGAGTTTCCATTTATTTAATTTAATATGTTATGGGCTTACATGCTATTTAATTTTTTTATTTATTAAAAATCTTTTTTTATCAGAAAGGATAGGCTATCTTACAGCTCTACTATTTTTAGTTTTGCCGATTCACACAGAAGCGGTGGCGAATATAGTCGGTCGGGCGGAGATTTTAGCGTTGCTTTTTTCTCTTTTGGTATTTTTGGAATTAATTAAAGAAAAACCATGTTTATGGAAAACTGGATTGTGGTTTTTGTTAGCTTTAGGCAGTAAAGAAACGGCTATCGCCGTTTTACCGATTGCTTTATTGATTATTTTTTTCAAAAAAGGAAGCGGAAAAATAACGGTTTTGCGGCGCGAAGGAAAATTTAAAGAATATTTTTATAATGTGGCATTTTTAATTTTTGCCGCCGCCAGTTATTTCATTGCCAGATTTCTTGTTTTAGGAGATAATTTTTTTACTAATAGCGCTTCTATCGTAGAAAATCCATTAAAATTCGTCCATTGGCCGCAGAGAATAGCCACAGCTTTAAAAATAACGGCTATGTATGTCGGAAAAAGTTTTGTTCCAATTAATTTATGTTCGGATTATTCATATAAACAAGTCGCTATTGTCGGTTTTTCTAATTGGCAAGCCATTGCAGGTTTTTTAATCTTATTATTTTTCGCGCTTGGCATAATTATTTTTTTAGGCAGAGCGCCTGTATTGAGCATAGCGTTCTCATTTTTTCTTTTTTCTTTTTTAGTTACATCAAATTTGCTTATGCCCATTGGAACTATCGCCGGAGAAAGGTTGGTTTATTTTCCTTCATTAGGACTTTGCCTATTTTTAGCTTGGGGGTTAATTGCTATCGGGAGATTAAATTCAAGCAAGATTTCAGGCATATTTTCATTGGTTTTAAGCGGTATTCTAATTTTTTCTTACGCTGGCATAAGTTTTGCGAGAAGTTTTGTTTGGCTTAATGAAGAAAGACTTTTTATTTCAGCCGCTAAATGCGCTCCTAACAGTGTTCTATCTGTTAGCAATCTGGGAACACTCTATTATTTTTCTGGAGATTATGAAAAGGCGCAACAAATATTTTTGGAAGCGAATGCTATTTACGACGGATATTCCAAAGCAATCAATAATTTAGGACTGGTCTATTGGAAAAAAAAAGAATATAATAAAGCTAAAGAGTATTTTTTTAAAGCATTAATGGCCACGCATCCTTACAGCGGAGCTATTGAAAATTTGTTTTTAATGGCTTTATCGCGCGGCAGGGAAGCGGAAGCGGAAAGATGGCGCGAGATATTTTACTAATTAGGCACTGTTGAAATAGCAATGTTATTTTTTGCCCTCCTGCCGTCGGGCGAATAATCCCGTGATAAAATGCGCTAAACTTTAGGATTCTTCACTCCGCTATGCTCCGTTCAGAATGACAAAGCGGACTATTTCATCAGATCCTAATTAATTATTTTAAAATATATGATTAAACCAGTAATACAAGTAAAAAATTTAACAAAACAGTACGACTATTATAAAAAATCGCCTGGAATGTTGGCGTCAGTAAAAAGTTTGTTTAAAAGAGAAAAACTTTTCGTTGA
>JAZDNE010000070.1:0-3574 GCA_043800235.1 bacterium
AGGATTAAAGACTTTGAATTTGTAGCTATAAAGGTTTAATTAAGAGAAATAATACCAACTGATTTATTCTGGATCCCGCATCAAGCGCGGGATGACACATAGAATAATCAGGTATAATTTGAAATACGACCACTATATAATCCGAACTTACAAATTGATATCCAAATGCCCCGAAAAATCCTAATTACCCTCCGCATATTGGGAAATATGCATTTTTGGATCATTCAGATATTATTTGCGGATTAGGATATATGACATATGAAGGAAGTATCACAAAAACTCCGTAAAAAAATGGACCAACTGCTTGATGACAAATTCATCAAAAATTTTTTTGATGGAAATTTAAAAGCGTTCTTTGATAATGCCGAGTCAATAAAAAGCATCAAAAGAATCACCCATAAAGAAGTAAGAGGCAATTTTGATTATAGTTTAATAATAGAATTTATTTTAGAAATCAACTATAAAAATAACCAAACAATTACCAAATCCATATTTTGCAAGGCTCACTCTGATGAGAAAAAAAATAAATCCACCTATTATATGGAAATGCTGTATAAAAATGGGTTTAACGAGGGATTATATCAAGTGCCGCGGCCGTTATCGTATATTCCTATGTTGCGAGCGGGATTTTATGAAGGCGCGCAAGGACATAATCTTCTATACTACTTAAAACAAAGAGATTTTGATAAAATAGAAAATATCGTAAAAAACGCCGCTCACTGGATAAGCAAATTGCATGAATTAAAATTTAATGATTTTAATTCTTTAAAAATTTCCATCGCAAAAATAAAAGATAACAAACCGCCGATTAAACAAGTTTTTAAAGATATGAAAAAACATTATCTAAGGCTTTATGATGAATTCGCTCCGCTTTATCGCGCGACTCGCAAATATGAAACTATGTTTTTAAAAGAACTAAAACGGGAAGAAAAAACTAAAATAATTTACGCTGATTATCACCCTGAAAATATTATTGCGCAAAGTCATTCTCAAGACGGAATATCTGTTATTGATTTTACCGATTTAGCTTTAGGCGATCCATACAGAGATGTTGGCACTTTTATGGAACAAGTCGATTTTATGTCAAAAAAATATATGCCGCCGGAAAAAGCTCGCCAATGGAGAACTATATTTTTGGAAGAATACATTAAAACAAATAATATTAAATTAACAAAACGAGAATTTCAAAGAATAAATTTATATTGCCTTTGGACATCCCTTCGAAACATAATATATTTTTATTATAAAAAAGACCAAAATCAAGTTATTCCAAAACTTATAGCTGACGCGAAAATATATTTAGATAAAGTAAAACATAAATCAACAGAAATATAAATCACCATACCCCGCAGTAATTATGAAAAAAATAGCGATAATAAAATCACAAAAATCTGAATATTATGGCGAGAAAGAAAAACATCTGATAACTCTTGCCGTTGCTTGGCAAGAAAACAAAAAAGAAATTTTTATTTGCTCTGGATGCAAAATTTTTAACGCATGGCTCGCGCAAAAAGGAATTAAAACAAAAAAAATATGGTTTGGAATGACTCCAATAGGTTTTAAAAATTCTATTTGGACTATTTTTACTATTCCTTTTTTGTTAATATACTCTCCGCTTTTTTTGCTAACTCTAAAATTTTTTAAAAAAATAGACACAGTTTATCTTATAAACATTCCTGAAAAAATTTTTCTGACAATTGGCGCTCGAATAATTGGCATCAATGTTATATGGGAAGAATATAATATCCCTAAAAATTGGAGCATTTTTAATCCATATCGCCTAATATGGATGACAAGCGCGAAATTTGCAAAAATATTTACATATTCTTCTTCTGCAAAAAATATCCTCGCAAAAAAACTTTTAAACGGCAGGATAGAAATAATATATCCAGGAATAAATTTATCTGAATTGCAAAATCAGGGATCGATATTTAACGCGTTGGCGGAACAGAACGCGCAAAACAAAAATATTTTTAAAATAGGCACTATTTGCCATTTATCCAAAAAAAACGGACTGGAATATTTATTGCAGGCGATAAAAATAGTCGCTGAACTTATTCCTCTAACTCAGCTTGTTATAGTGGGAACCGGGGAAGAGAGATTTAATTTAAGTTGGTTAGTCAGAAAATTGGGGATTGAAAAACATATCTGGTTTATGGGATATCAAGATAATTATTATCATTGGCTAAA
The DNA here is from genome assembly GCA_043800235.1 of bacterium. Taxonomy (GTDB): domain Bacteria; phylum Patescibacteriota; class Patescibacteriia; order JAZDEU01; family JAZDEU01; genus JAZDNE01. The sequence continues at coordinate 2,191 of JAZDNE010000070.1, forward strand.
AAGTTTTGACTTGTTCGCAATGCCCGCGTTAAACTCCGAAGGAATTAATATTGAAATTATTGAAGCGATGGCGTATTCTTGCCCAATAATTGCCAGCGACATTCAAGGAATTAACGAAATCGTAAAAAATAATTTTTCAGGAATTTTAATCGAACCCGCAAATCCGGAAATATTAGCCCAGTCCATAATCCAACTTTACAGAAACAAAGAAATAAGAAAAGAAATGGGTCAAAACGGCTATAACCGAGTTAAAGCCGTATTTAACATAGATCGTGTTTTGGAGGATATGGAAAAGTTGATGTAAAGTTTATTATGGCGCGCTTGCTCATATGTTTATCGCCAGTGTCAAATTTCACAACAAATGCTATACTCCGTCCTCCTAACCTCATATCTTATCATATTTACCCTACTATCGTGGAAAAAGCCGCGATGGGCGATTTTTATTATACTTGCCGCTCTTCCCTCTTACGCTGTCAGATTCTCTGTTGCAGGCATACCGATGACTTTATTGGAAGGAATGATACTCATATTATTTTCAGTATGGGGGGCGGAAAAAATTAAATTAAGCTTTCGGTACATAGCGGCAACGAATACTCGCGTCATCCCGAGGAGCAACGCGACGAGGGATCCCCTGAATCAGCGCGCTATATTTTTTCCAGCTCTCGCGCCAAGGGATTCCTCCGCCGCAAGCGGCGTTCGGAATGACGCAGAAATATTTCAATTCCTGCGCGGTAAATTTACATTACCAATTTCTTTATTCTTTCTGTCCGCGACCATCAGTGTTTTCGTATCGCCAAATAAAATAGAAGCTCTCGGAATATGGAAAGCTTATTTCATCGAGCCAATTTTATTTTTAATTGTGTTTGTTGATATATTCCGCAAAGACGAGACAACATCTCGTCTCTACAATCATAATAATCCATTTCACTTCGCCTCTTCCGCGTTAAGCATTCCCGCTTTATATATTTCCATTTTCGCCATTTATCAAAACTTTACAGGTTTCCTTGTCCCTGCCGAATACTGGCAGGCTGGTTATCATAGAGTAACAAGTTTTTTCAGCTATCCAAACGCTATCGGACTTTTCCTCGCGCCGATTGCGATAATTTTATTGGGGGCAGCTATTTCCCCCTTTTGTAAAGGGGGATTAAGGGGGATTTTTCTAAGAGAGAACCGTAAACAACTACTCAAAACTTTATTCTTTGCATCCACCGCCCTCCTCGCCACGCTCGCGATAATCTTTGCAAAATCAGAAGGCGCGATTATCGCCTTAATCGTTGGCGGATTTATTTTCTTGTTCTGTTGTAGAGACGGAGCACCTGCCCGACATGAATGCCATTCAGGCGGGTGCTCCGTCTCTACAGTCGGACGAAAATTAAAAATCGCA
>JAZDNE010000071.1:0-3753 GCA_043800235.1 bacterium
AATTTAACATTGCTATACACATCCTGCGCATCTTCATCATTCCCCAATGTTTCAAAAAGCCGCTCTATTTTTTCCCTGCTTTCTCCTTTTACATCAATCTCGTTTTTTGCGACCCATTCTAATATTGCAGAGTCTATAATAATTCCTTTATTTTCCAAAGCTTCTCTAACATTTCGCAAATCCTTTACGCCAGTATATATTATAATTTCTCCATTTTCATTTTCAAAATCCAGAGCTCCGTCGTCAATTACGGAAAGTTCAAATTCATCCTGCGATATATTTTTTTCAACTAATTGATTTTTGCTTATTCTTATAACCCCTTTCTCATCAAACATCCACGCCACAGCGTTAGCTTCTCCCATACTGCCGCCATGTTTTGTTAATATATGCCTTATGTTTGCGACAGTTCTATTGCGATTATCCGTGATGCATTTAATAATCAAGGCAATGCCATCCGGACCAAATGCCTCGTATGTTATTTCTTCTATATTCGCTCCTTCAATTTCCCCTGTGCCCCGTTTTATGGCTTTTTCAATATTATCTTTCGGCATATTAAATTCTTTAGCCTTATCAATAGCCGATCGCAAAGCGGAGTTCATTTCAGGATCACCGCCTTTGTCTCGCGCGGCAATAGTAATATTTCGCGCTAATTTCGTAAAAATAGCTCCCCTCTTAGAGTCAGTCGCCGCTTTTTGGTTTCTAATTGTCGCCCATTTGCTGTGCCCAGACATAAAATATATAATAGGACTGCATTCGAATACCGCTGTCGCTCAGAATGACGCGAAATGACATTCGGCATAAGTCCCATAAAAAGTATAGCAAAGCAATAAACAAAAATCAAGAAAAATAAAGAAAAAACCAAAAAAATCAGAATCATTAAATACTGATTTTATTTTTTCTAATTTATTCAATTTCACGAAAATTTAAAACTCAACCTTAAATTTCCTGTCTTCTTTCAAATCTCCCGCCCATTCTACGCGAGTTGCATACGAAAATCCATTTTGATCCGATTGAACATAATTTTTTATTTCATCGTCAAAATCTAAAATAACAAAAAGATCTCTAATATTATTTCCCGGCTGTTTTTGAATATACAATTCATATTTATCCGCGTCCGTAACAGAAAAAGGCAGCTCATATTCAAAATAAAGACTGCCTGTTTTTCCAGGCTCAACTGAAATAAACGAAGCAAAATATGTTTTTCCAAACTCTTCATAAACTTCAGCTTCTCCCTGCGCGCCATCCATTTTTATCAATACAGAGCCTTTTGGGACATAAACCCTCGTATAAGTTCTATATCTGGTTGTTTTCCATGATAATTGTCCATTATTACTATAATCAACGCGTAATTTAGAAATCATCCTGCCGTTTTCTTCTTTTAAATTATAATAAATTTTCTTGTCCATCACGCCGTCGGTTTTAAATGATGCCATATTGCTATCAACCACCATAAAATAATCTCCTTGCGTTTCCTTTATTTCTCCCCCGTATCCTTCTTCTTTAATTAAACTTTGCGCAGTTTCATCTTTTAATGAAATTAAAATATTTTTTTCTTTTAAATTTTCATCAATTCTAAAAATCACTTCTCTTAATTTTTCAAGCGGCAAATCAAATAATTTTATTTTTATCTCCTTATAAATTTCGCTTATCACTTCCTTCCTCTGCCATGAAGGAATGCCTAATTGAATATAACCTTTTTCAACTCTGTATTGCAATATGTCGACAAAATTATCTTTATTATATTCAATTCCTTCTGCATAAACAGGTCCTGTGATAGAAAGCAAATCAGTAATTACTTCAGGAGTAATCGCGATTACTCCATAAATTTCGTCCATGCCTTTTTGTTGAATAAAATCTCCCAATACTCGGGGACTATTTTTATTTAGCGCAAATGTCGCTTTCCCTTTTTCATTGCTTTTCGCGTTATTAAAACTCACTTCATTTTTATAAAACCATTCTATTTTTTTTGCCGAAGCGGGCCAATCAGGCGACCAATTAGAATCTCTCATATACCATTTGTTTATTCCTAAATATTTTTTCAAAGGCGCCGGCGGCTCTATATTTAAAACATCCTGCGCTGGCATATCTAAATGATAAATATCATGCGTAATACAATCAGCAATTTCTCCATATTCTAATTTCATAACTGAAAATGTTCCTAAAAAACCGCCAGTTGGACGCAATTCATCATTATTTTGCAAGGCTATTAAATAATTCATCTTTTCCGGATAACCCATCAACCCCGGCATAATTTTAAGCATCGGCAAAGCTTTCACAATTAATTCCTTGCTTTCTTCAACCTTAATCCTTAAATTTTCAACCTCGTCTTTAAACGAAGAAAGCAACCCTCGAAACTCTAAATTTTTTAAATTTTCAGAAGCTTTTTTTAAATCATCTTTTATTTTCTCAAATGAAACCGATGAGTCATTTATAAATTTCAACATCCGTTTTTTTTCTTCTATCGTAAACTTTGAAAAACTTAATTTTTTATCTCCTTCTAATAAATTCTCTAAATCTTGCGCTAAATTAGTCCCCTCGTTAATGAAAGAACTAATATTCCTTGACGCTTTAACTATATTTAGCGCGTCATCCATTTGAGATTTTAAAAAATTTATTTTGAAAATAAAAAAATTATGGCTGATATCGCTTAAAATCTCGTCTGCGCGGCTAAAATTATCTTGCGCCTCGATAGAAAATTTTGAAGCTGAATGATAATCTTCGGAAGAAGCAAAATATACAGCGGCTTCTAAATTATTCTTTCCGGCAAACGACTCGTTATAAGCATCCTTTAACTTAAACGGAACTTTTGCCATGCTTATGCTTAGCAATAACAAAATAAATCCGAACGCGTAAGAAGCATATTTTAAAAATTTATAAAAATTTGCTCTGTCGAATTTAATTTTTATTTTTTCCAAAATTTTAGAAAAAAAACTTTTAAACGAACGAGAGGGCTGATCGAATAAATTAGACATAAATTTAATTTTAAAAAATCAAAATGCAAAATTATAAAATGTTATTTTGAATTTTAATTTTTGTTAATATTTTTTACAAAAAGCTAATTTTTTTAATAATTAGACTGCAGCGGACTGTAGAATAATAGCATCTTACAAGGGGCTGTCGCCGAATGCTCCTTTAGTCATAAATTGCAAGATTTACCAGGCATAATTTTTCAAACAAATTTTGCGGTTTAGCCTAAGCTAAGAGAAAGAAATTTTTTGGAAAATTTGACCGAAATATGGGAATTTAGGACAAAGAGGTATTCGGCGACAGTCCCTACAAGCTATTTTTTGTCATTTCGACCGTAGGGAAAAATCCCTTGAATTTAGAAATTGACTAATATAGTGGTCGTATTTCAAATTATACCTGATTATTCTATGTGTCATCCCGCGCTTGATGCGGGATCCAGAATAAATCAGTTGGTATTATTTCTCTTAATTAAGCCTTTATAGCTACAAATTCAAAGTCTTTAATCCTTGATTCCGTGTCAAGCACGGAATGACAAGCAGGGTACAATTTAAAGTAATACCACTATACCAACCATCCATCATCAGTTTCTTTAACATATCCAATCGCATCCGACACTAATGCTTCCATCGTCACCTCAAAAATAGACTTCTTTTTGCTAATAAAATTCCGCAGTTCTTGGACTTCAATTTTGCAAACACTGCTTTGCGGAGAATCGCTTTTTAAATCAACTTTCAAATTCACTTTCTTATTCCCGACATCGTTAAAAATTAAATCCCGCTCAATAAT
>JAZDNE010000076.1:0-6029 GCA_043800235.1 bacterium
ATGTTCAACAGCTTAGCTGTTTTTGAAGCATTAATATCAAGACAAAAACACTTAATAATTTTTTTGATTTGATATTGTGAAATTTTAGCTCTATTTAGCGTCATAACTCTATTATAGCATAGGGTTATCTAGTCTAGAGCCAAATAAATTATTTCAAAATCCAAATTATTTCAAATTATCAAATCAATGTCAAAATTTAGCATTTGAAATTTGGATTTTTTCATTAAATAAGTATGCTTACCGAAAAAGAAATCAGATCAAAGAAAGTAAAAAAAATGCGGGACATTGGAATTAACCCTTATCCGGCTAAAGCAAATAAAATTCATTCTATTAAAGAAATTTTGAATAATTTTGATAATTTGTCATCTAAAAAAACAGTAATCGCGATAGCTGGACGGATTCGCAGCATTAGGATTCACGGAAAAGCTATTTTTGCCGATATTGAAGATGAGTCCGGCAAAATTCAGATATTTTTAAAGCAGGATGAGATTGATAAAAATGAGGAGGAATGGCGGGAGTTGAATTTTAGCTGTCATTCTGAACCAGAAAATGCGTGGGAAGAATTCCCTGGCGCAAGGCGCTGTCCAAGGGATTATTCAGCGCCTGCGACGCTTCAGAATGACGCGGCTATAATTTCTCCATTTCAATTTTTCAAAGATTTTTTTGATATGGGAGATTTTATCGAGGCGCGCGGCGAATTATTTAAAACAAAGCAGGATGCGATAACTTTGCTGGTTAAAAATTTTAAAATGCTTACAAAGGCATTAGTATCTATTCCTGCGGAATATTTTGGAATGAAAGATGAAGAAGATAAGCTGCGAAAAAGATATTTGGATATTTTATCCAATCCAGAAATAAAAGAAATGTTTTATAAAAAGGCGAGATTTTGGAGTTCTGTTCGCGAGTTTTTAATTAAAAAAGGATTTTTGGAAGTTGAAACTCCGGTATTGGAAAATACTACTGGAGGCGCTGACGCGAAGCCCTTTATTACCCATCATAACGCATTGGATATGGATGTTTATCTTAGAATTTCAATGGGGGAGCTTTGGCAAAAACGATTGATGGTCGCTGGTTATGAAAAAATTTTTGAAATTGGCAGGCAATTCAGAAATGAAGGAATGGACGCCGAACATTTGCAGGATTATACACAAATGGAATTTTATTGGGCTTACGCGGATTATAAGATGGGAATGGAATTAGCAGAAGAAATGTTTAGATATGTTATTGAAAAAACATTCGGTGCATTGAAATTTAAAATTCGCGGATTTGATGTGGATTTAGGTAAAGAGTGGGAAATTTATGACTATCGCGAGACCGTAAAAAAATATACAGGAGTTGATATTTTAAATGCTAATTTGAAAGAAATAGAGGCGAAGCTGCGGGAATTAAAAATTGAATATGATAAAAAAGGGTTTAACATTACCAGAGGGATTGATAATTTATGGAAATATTGCCGAAAACAAATAGGCGGACCAGGATTTTTAGTGAATCTTCCTGTTGCTGTTTCGCCTTTAGCGAAAAGTCAGGATGAAAATCCAGATATTGTTCAGCGCTATCAGGTCATAATAGCAGGTTCAGAATTGGCGAATGGATACAGTGAGCTTAATGATCCCGAAGATCAAGCGAAAAGATTCGCGGAGCAGGTAAAATTACGAGAGGCAGGCGACGAGGAAGCGCAGATGTTTGACGAGGAATTTGTAGAAGCATTAGAGTACGGCATGCCGCCTACAACTGGTTTTGGAATGTCAGAGAGGGTATTCGCGTTTTTTATGGACAAACCGGCAAGAGAGTGCCAGATGTTTCCGCTGATGAAGCCGAGATAGATTTTAGAATTATGATTTTAGATTTTAGATTTTTAAAATATTAAATTTATGTCACCAGAAACAAATCGATATAAAAAAATTATAACTGCAATTATTTTTTTACTAACTGTTGGAATAATAACAGTTGGCATTTTAATTAATACAAATAAGGCGGCCCATGATTTCTTTTTTACGGAGTTTTTTGTACCTGTTAATCAGGGTATCTTCTCTTGTATATCTATATTGATTTTCAAGGAGTTACCTGTATCAGGAACAGCAATAGGATTTACGAGAATTTCTTTGTTTGAATCATTTTCATTATCACTCTTATTAATTTTTATAATAGGCGGCGGATATTTTCGAAGAAAAAAACAATATGAACTTACGAATATAGAAAACGAATCAGCAATAAATCAAAAAAAGAGAACAAAAAATTTTAAAAATATCTTTATAGGATTATCTGTTATTTCTTTTGCCTGCTTAATTTATTTTATATCTAATTTTATATCGAAAGCTGGAAATCATAAAGGAGAATTAGGAATTTTAACCTCTTTAATGGTATTTATTTTAAGTTTGATTTTAGCTTTTGTTTGGAATTGATTATTGATTACTCGTATCGGATTTTTCGTAGCATTCGGATATCATTCGTAGGTTCGGATTTTATTTATGCAAGAATTAAACCTAACTTATCAACAATCCAAAAATTTACTTTACAAATTATGCTTATTGACGATGTAACAATTAAACTATTCGCGGGGCATGGCGGCAAAGGAGACATTTCATTCAGTTCCGCTAAAAATACTAAAGGACCTACGGGCGGAAGCGGAGGGGAAGGCGCCGATATATATTTTGAAGGGGTTGCTGATTTATCCGCGCTTCAGCAATTTCATTTTAAAAAAGAAATTTTCGCGAAAAACGGCGGCAACGGACAGCCAAGATTAAAAGATGGCGAGGCAGGGCAATGTCTTGTTTTAAAGATTCCGTTAGGAACGGTTATACATAATCTTGAAAATGGGACAGAACGGGAAATTTTAAATATCGGGGAAAAGATTCTTGCCGCAAAAGGCGGCAAAGGAGGGAAAGGCAATTTTTTATTTCGTTCTTCAAAAAATACTACTCCTACGCAATGCCAACCAGGTTTGCCAGGTGAAAATATTGCTGTAAGATTAGAATTAAAATATATCGCCGATGTCGGATTTATCGGACTTCCGAATGTGGGGAAATCGAGTTTGCTTAATGAACTTACTAATGCGAAAAATAAAGTCGCTAATTATCCATTTACGACTTTAGAGCCAAATTTAGGGGCGTATTATAGTCTTATTTTGGCTGATATTCCCGGTTTAATAGAAGGCGCATCCATCGGCAAAGGTTTAGGCATTAAATTTTTGCGACACATCGAACGGACAAAAGTTTTATTCCATTTTATTTCCGCGGACTCTGAAAATCCGACGCGAGATTATAAAATAATTAGAAAAGAACTTGGCGGATATAATAAAGAACTTCTTAAAAAAAAGGAATATATTTTTTTAACCAAAGTTGATTTGATCGATGAGCGCAAACTAAAAAAAATCTGCGAAGAATTAAAAAAAATAAGTTCTTCAATAACCCCGCTATCTATTTATAGCGATGAAAGTTTAGAAGGTATTAAAAAAATTTTAAATCAAATGGCAATATGAAAAAAATTTGTTTGACTGTTTTATTCGGGGCGCTTTTTTTATTAGCATGCCCTGAATTAACGCGGAGCGCTGACGATATTGCGGGATATTATCCTTTTTCAGGCAATGCCAATGATGAAAGCGGACTTGGAAATAATGGGGTGGTGTATGGAGCGCAATTGACTAAGGATAGAAGCGGGGAAGAATTTAGAGCGTATAATTTTGATGGCGAAAATGATTATATTGGATTGCCTCGCAGTCCATCCCTTTATTCTCATATTTTTACAATTAGTGCTTGGATAAAAATCAAAGAGTATGGCGCAAGTCTGAATGCGGGTTCTGTTATTTATTCCAATTATGCAAATTGGAACGGATTGTTTTTTAGTATAACTTCTACGGGCAAGGTCGGAATTAGGGTACATAGCGGCGATCCTAATGTAGTAGAAATATTGGGAGATACGAACATTTCTAAAAATATTTGGCACCATGTTGTTTGTGTATATGATGGCGTTAACCTATCTGTATATTTGGATGGGTTTTTGGATGGTATAAAGGCTCCTTCGTTTTTGTATAATCCGATTATGGAAAACGCTGATCCAGCAATCGGTAAACCGTCTTGGGCATCGTGTATAAATGAGCCTGCATGTTTTAATGGCGCTATTGACGATGTGAGATTATACAATTATGCTTTTTCGGATTCAGATGTGCAAAAATTATATAATACCGAAAAACCAGAAAATAAAAATTTTTCCTTTGTTCATTTAACCGATGTTCACTTAGGAAGCAACCCGCTCTTAATATGGCATGAAGAACAATCTTATCCGAGATTTGCGGATACGCTTTATGAGATAAGCAGATTGCCGAATAAACCGGATTTTATACTTATTGGCGGGGATAATGTTGAATACGCGGGCGGAGAAAGCGGACTTAGATATTTGAGGGATTTTAAATCAATGATAGATAGTTTTACGGCAAATACAGGGATTGCCGTTTATGTCGTGCCGGGAAATCATGATAGATATGAACGGCCAGTGCTTGGTTTGCCATTTCTGACAGGCGGTGATGATAAATTAGAAAATTATCATAAAGTTATGACGGAATTGCCCGCGAATGAAATTCTTTTTTTTAATGAAACTTTAAATAATGAAATAAGCGGAGACGCGGGATATAATAGGTATAATTATTATTTTACGGATAAACATAAAGGAGTTAAGTTTATCGGAATGGATTCAGGAGAAGATAATCATGAGACAATGGATTCGTTGCCTGAAAGCGAGGGACTTTCTGATATGCACATAAATATTTTAGAGAATATGGAATATGAGATGCCTAAGGTTGTTTTTATGCATAGCCCTGTGTATAACGATTTTAGAATGGGAGCGGATTTGGATTATTGGTTTAATGGTGCAATATTGCATAATTTACCTGAATTTTTAGGCGGTTTTTGTTCAGTTTATAATACAAAGTTAATTTTATCGGGGCATACGCATCAGTCTGAAATTTATGATTTATACGGCAATAAAATTGAAGAACCTGCGTTTGAAAATACAAGGTTAGCGACGACAACGCATCCATTATTTATACAAACTCAAAGCGCGACTGACGACAATGATAATTTTAAACACGGGTATAGGATAATTGATGTCGAGGATGGAAATATATTCCCGCGGACGCCGTCCATTACTGATTTTAAGCCAAAAGTTATTATTGATTTATGCATTGATCATGGCGGATACTTTGTGTCAGATCCTGCATTAGGCACCAATGAATATGTTAGTTATAAAGATTTTACCTGCGACAACAACATAAGTTTAAAATTTTTCAATCCTTGGACGCTTGATGTTCAGTATATTACGCCTCAAGGCGAAAATGTAAATTTTCCTAAAAACGCTTCTTTTTTTACGGCCTCGTCTTCCAATAGGTTGATACTATACGATGATGATTTTTTAGAAAGAAGCAAGATAGAAATATATAATCCATTTTTTAATGAAAGACAGTATAATTTAGTTGCGCGCAGGGATAATTATGAGATTAAGAATCTCTTTTATGATGATACTGTTGGTTTAAGAATTAATAATACGAAATTTGGAACTTATCCGTTTATTTTAGCTTCCAGCGATGAAAATCAGTTAATGATTTTTAAAAATATCGCAATTCACCCAAATTCAGGGCAAAAATTGATTATAAATTGGGATATTTTTCAGGGCGATAACGGTACCGCAGGATTTCTTTTATCTGGAGATATGAATAATAACGGGATTATTGAAAATGACGAGCAGGCAGACAGTAGCAATGCACAGTTATTGCCGTTAAAATATACCGTCGATCTCGGCAGTCCAGGCGAGCTTAGAGTATATAATGGAGCAGGTGAAATATCAGGTTTGATAGGAATGGAAATTAAAGAAGATATCCCTTATTCAATTTATGTTTCCGAAGACGAAAAAGTGATAATTTTTTCCGATGATTCGGAAAATAATAATTATAAATACGAGGTCGCGGGAACGGCGGATGATACTTATGATTTAGAAATTAAGTCCGAGAAAGAAGGAGAAGACGCGGTTATATTTACGGC
>JAZDNE010000066.1:0-3566 GCA_043800235.1 bacterium
CTCATTCAAATTATATCATTAAATACTTTTTTTGCAAAAATGTCAAAAAAACAAAAGGCAAAAGGCGGGTTTTTTAAAAGTTTTTTTAAATTTTTCCTAAAACATCCCAGTCCGATTTTAAATTTTAAATGACATTTTTAAATTTTTTTTGACAAATTCTTAAATTTCGAGTAAGCTATAAATAGTTTGGAAATTCAGTAAAAATATGAGAAAAATGCCACAAAAACAATTATTTATCTTCGTTTTATTTTTAGCCATTGCATTGGCTTTTTCGGGTTGTGGGAGAAAGAGCGAACCTGTAACGGAGAATGGCGGAGAGAATAATCAACCAAGCGAACCTGTTAAAACTGGTTATGAAATTATAGAACCAGAAAAAACTGACTGCGCGAATGAGCTGGACACAAGTTGCTGGAAGACTTTTATGGATTATGATTATAAGGTAAAAATAAATTATCCTCAAAAATTATTGTTTAATAAATGGGGTAGCGAGAGATTTATCGAGAACATTTACAGAATTTATTTTTTAGACGATTTTGACTATGGATTTAGTATGAGAATGGAGAAAAATAAAGAAAATATAAATCTTTCAAATTTTTCTGAATGGAAAAATTCAGCAAGCGAGATACAGCCACAAAAAAAAAATCGAATAGGGAAATATGAAGGTATTATTGTAATAGAAAGAGACGGGATAGAATCGATAGGTTATTATTTTTACACTTTTCATGACGATAAAATGATTATTTTTAGGACGGATTATACAAAACAAGATATGACAATAGATAAAAAAATATTCGAAAAAGTTATAGAGAGTTTAAAGTTATTTTAAATGGAGGAATAAAATAACTTTTTGTTCTTTATATTCGCAGTTCTTTAAAACCAAATAACCGAAATACTTGAAAAAGAAAGGATAAGGTGATGTGGAATAAAAAATTGATGAAAAAAAATTTCGTAACGCTTTTATAAACCAAAATTTATCGAAAGGAATTAAATCATGAAGAAAAAGATAGCTTTGTTTTTAATGGCTTTAGCATTATTTCTTGTTTATGCAAATAATGTTTTCTCGGAAAAATTAGATGTACCTTTTTTATCGCAAGCATATCCCGGCGAGCCTCATTATATAGGCCAATGGGGACCCGCAACCAAGAACTGCGGACCTGTTTCCGTTATTATGGCAGTCAGTTATCATCTTGGAGTTGCGCCAGAGCCACAAAACATTAAGACTCTAAATAACTGGATGGTGGAAGAGGGAATTATAGACTCGGTTGACGGATACAATGGGGATTATACCGATGTCATCGACTTAAAAAAAATCGCTACAGAGTACTATGAATTTCCCTGCGTTATTGTAAAACAGGAAAACGATATTGATTTTTTGCGAAAAGAAATAGCGGCAGGTAATCCTGTTATTGTCGGGGTTACGATTGATATGAGCGCTACTGGTAGCAAACATTTTATGGTAATTACGGAAGTCACAGATTCGGGAGTGATAGTAAATGATCCAGGACATAGTGAAGCAACGACATTAGATAATGATTTGCGCAATAAAATACGCACTTTTTCCCAATTCCAAACCTCATGGTCAAAAAACGGATACGCAAGCGTAGTTATTACAAAAGCGGGAAGATTTGCGGACGGCATTCATGATGGAAGTTCGGAAGCGATTGCGCAAGCGTACATAATTCACGGCGGAGCTTCAACTTTTGGCAAAGCGTGGGATAATGGCGGCGGTGTCTGGACTCATTCATGGCCTGATAATTCCTCTGATCCAGACGCTATTTACTTGCAGGATTTTCTGAATGGCGATCATTGGTGGGTTATCGCATATAACAAATTCGAATGTGAAGCTTTTCCAATTCACGGCAGAATTCTGGACAAATGGATGAGCGACACTGGATATGCAAATTACGGTCCGCCTGTGGAATGTGAAAAATACTGGAACGCTCAGAACGGGCACAAAATCGTTTATCAGCATTTCACTAATATCAAGAAATTTTTTTGACAAATTTTTGGGTTTAGGATAAGCTATGATTAAGAATAAGCTTAAAAATTTGGCAAAAATATGAAAAAAATATCGTTAAAACAGTTAAATATCTTCGTTTTATTTTTAGCCATTGTATTGGCTTTTTCGGGTTGCGGGAGAAAGAGCGAACCAGTAGCGGAGAATGGGGACAAATCCCCCCTGCCCCCCTTTGAAAAAGGGGGAGAAGGAGAAAATGCCACAAGCACGAATGCGGGGGTTGAAGATACCGCAACAAGTACAGATGAAATTGACACTTCTGACTGGAAAACTTATAGAAATGAGGAGTATGGTTTTGAGTTGAAATATCCGAAGGAGTGGTATATTGATAACACTCGTTCAAGTTTAGATGAAATTGTTTTTGACATAGGTATAGAGACATGCGAAAGTAGAGAATCCATAGAAATTAATAAAAATATAAATAATATAACTTATGATCAATTAAGGGAGCAAAAGATTAAGTTTTATGAATTATCAACGCTAAGTATTAGCGATTTAATAATTGACGGAGAAAAGGCAGTTAAGATAGAAACTTCTGAATTTGGGCTAACGAGAATTTTCTTTTTACATAGTAAACTTATGTATGAAATAACAACTGGCGGAAGAATGGAAGAGAGTATTTTAAAAACTTTTAGATTTATAAATTAAAATTATTCCTTGGCAATATCAAAATCTATTGTGTTGCTTATGGAGTAATTTTGCTCCAATAGACAAGAAAGGAGGGGAAAATTATTGCTCTTTATTCGATGCACTTTGACAACTAATTTTACAGCAATGACAGAAAGGATTGGATATCATGAAAAAGTTATTTATAGTAATCTCAATTTTTATAAGTTTTCTGATGACAAACAAAGGTTTAGCTAACAATGAATATCTATTTGGACATCCTGCTTTTACTGCCCAATATGACTGTTGTTATTTTGGGCTTAAAACTTGCTATGATGCGACAAATTACCATACTGGAATAGACTACAGAAATAATGGTTTCCGTGATATTATTGCTTGTAATTTTGGTCAAATTACCCATATAGAATATATGAGTACAACTGATCATGGTATGGGCAATAACATAATAATTGAGCACGAATTAAGCAACGGCGAGAAAATCTATAGCACTTATTCTCACCTTGATTCCATTGAGCCAACCTTATATATCGGAAAAACTGTAACAAAAGGAGAAAAATTAGGCGTTATGGGCGGATCTGGATACGGTAAGGCAAATTATTGGGCAATTCATCTCCATTTCGAATTAAAAACTCATCCTGTTACCAATAATCCTTCCGGCACTGGGTTACACTGGGGATACACGCCTAATCATCCTGCCACTTATGGTTATCTTGATCTTAATGCATATATTGATAAAGTCTCTGTGAAAACGCCAACAATCGGATGTTATTCCGACGGCTTTCGCGCCGACGGCGCATCGCAAGCGTTCGCGGATTGTTATGAGGAGTTCAAGGAAAAGATCGGATATCCATTTGATAATGACGGCGGGATTTATGTCCATCAAGCAGGTAGCGTTTGGGTTCAAGATTACAAACAGCCGGAT
>JAZDNE010000099.1:0-15606 GCA_043800235.1 bacterium
GCTTTCATCGCGGCATCAAATCCCTGCGCTCTGATGCCTCCCGGGCCTATTACCGGTTTTCCTTTTGCCGCAATAATAGATCTTATAAATTTCGTAAAAAATATCGTATTGCTTGTTAACGCGTTTATTAAAAATAATGTAATAAGATTTCCTTCAATTATCGGAGCTTTAATTTTAATTGCCGGTTCACCGGGAAAAAACGCAGTCCCCTCCGGCATCGCGTAAACATCGCCTGTAAATTTAAAATTTTTTAAATATTTCGCGAACTCTTCCGTTATAATCCTTTTTTTTAACAAGTATTCGACTTCTTCTCCATCATATTTCCATTCAAGAATGCCTTTTATGATTTCTTCCACTCCGCCCAAAAGCATAAAATTTCTGTTTTTCGGCATATCCCTTACGAATAAATCGTAAGTGGCTATTTTATTTTCCATTTTATTTTGATGCCATATAGCGCTCGCGGCAAAAATTTGAGGAAATTCAAAAAGTTTCAAATCCTTTTCTAAAAATTGATGACTGTCTGGAGTTGTATTGGAAAAATGTTTATCCATATAAATAAAATGAATTTTAAATTTGATTGTATGATAAATATTATTTTTTAAAAATAAAGGGACAAAGGTTAAGCCTTGTCCCTTTAATTTCTTAACCCGCATAACTTTTTAACCTGTCAATTGCCTTTTCAGAGGAATTTGTCACAAAAATTTTTTTCAAATGCTCTTCGCCCAGCAATTCTTTAAGAAGTTTAAAAACATTATCAGATTCCTCAATAATCAGTATCGTCGGATAATCTTCTTCTGTAATCGCTTTATTAAGCGAGACGACAAATTCCAAAATAGAACCTATACTTCCTTTTGGCGAGAAAAAAATTCGAGGCATTTTTAAAAGATTTTGCAATCTCTCAAAAAAATCTGCCTCCCTCTTTTCTGTTAAATAAGCATTTTTCGTTTCGATCCCCTTTAATGTAATGCCTATTACCTCGCCATTGGACGCGCGAGCGCCGCGTGAAACATCTTCCATAACGCCGCCATATCCTCCATTAACAACTACCCAACCTATATCTGCTATTAATCTACCTATTTTAACTGCTTCTTTTGAAATCCATTCTGATGGATCGCTTGGACCGAAAACGGCAATTTTCTGCATCTACCTTCCTCCATAGATTTAATTTAAAAAGATCATTATTTTCACTTTGACTATAAACTATACCCTATTTTCTTATTTTTGTCATATTTGACGACAAATTAATAAAAAGTTTGACAAAAAATTGTTTTTTAGCTAAAATAATGTTGTCATTAAATTCGACATAATTTATGAAACAAAACCAATTACTTAATTTTCTTAAAGATATAGGAATGACTGATAATGAGGCGATTGTCTATTTAACATTGTTATCTCTTGGGCCATCGACTATTTTGAAGCTTTCCAAAGCTTCTGAAATTAAAAGAACTACAGTTTACGCGATAGTTGATTCACTAACGCAAAAAGGATTGATTAAAATTGAGGTAAAAGGATTCAAAAAACTTTTTATAGCGGAAAAGCCTGAAAAACTAAAAATCATATTAGAATTACAAAGAAAAAAAATGGAAAAATTATTGCCTGAATTTCAAGCAATAGAAAATTTAAAAGGAGGAGAAAGTTTTTTAAAATATTACGAAGGATTGGAAGCTATTAAAGGGGTGTATGAAGAGATATTGAAAGAAATGAACCCTAAAGAAGAATATCTTAGTGTCGGAAATCCCATTTTATGGTTTTCCATTGATAATGATTATTTTCAAAATTTTCGGGAAAGAAGGGCAAAACTCTCCCGAAAATTAAATTTTAGAATCCGACATTTATTAAAAGAATCGCCAAGGGCATTGGAATTAAAAAAATGCGAAGCAAATTATAATGAAAAAATTAAGATTCTGCCGGAAGGGATAAACTTTTCAAGCAATCTCATTATTCTCCAAAAAAAAATTATTATTCATCAACTTATTTCTCCCATGCTGGCGATAGTCATAGAAAATCGAAGCGTAGTACAACTTCAACGCGAACTTTTTAACATTATCTGGGAAGCTTGTAACCTTTGTCGTTAATTATGTCAAATATGCAAATTGATATAAATCCTAAAAAACCTTTCATTTGGGGACCGATTGAATTCAGGCTTATTTATGGCTCCATTTTTATAAATGCCATTTTAACCGACCTTGAAAAATATTATCCGTGGCCATGGCCGCCGACTCTTTTGCTTTTTGAAAATGGGAAAATATTTTTTATAATGGACGATGAGAAATTAAAAACAACCGGCGGAAAATATTTTAAAAAATATTTTCTTAATGAAAGCGATTTTAAAAAACATTGGCAAAAATGGAGTAATTGGATTAAGAAATATGAAAAATTTTACGGCGAAGCGAGAAAAATAAAATTTAAAAAATTAAAGGATAATGACTTATATCTATGGTTTAAAAAATTTTGCGAACTTAATATTGATTTCTGGCTAATTGTTCATGTTCCGGAAATTGCCAATTGGGGCGGCGAGCATTTTCTTAAACTAAAACTCAAGGAGCTTTATCCTGAAAAATTTAAAGAATATCTTGAAATATTAACAGCGTCCGAAAAACCTTCTTTTTTTCAGGAAGAAGAAATGAGCCTTCTGAAGTTGGCTTTAATTAAAGATAAAAAAAGGCAAAATGAAAAAATTAAAGAACACTCCCAAAAATACCAATGGCTTTTGAACAGCTACGGCGGAAATCGCGTTTTAAAACAAGGTTATTTCAAAAAAAGATTGACTGAATTGATAAAAAAGACAACCGCGGAAAACGAAATAAATAAAATCAAGAATGCTTTAAAAATGAATAAAAATAGAAAACAATTGCTTAATTGTCCCGCTGATATAAAATTTATGGCGGATAAACTATCTGAATCTATCTGGTGGCAAGATTTCCGAAAAGGATATATATGGAGGCTGAATTATTTGTTGGACATTTTTATCAAAGAACTCTCGGAAAGGAAAAATATTGAATTTAAGGAGCTATTATGGTGCCAAGCGGGGGAATTAGAAAAAATATTTAAATGTAAAAAAATAAATATTAAAGAAATCGCGGAAAGAAGGAAATATTTCGCTTTATATGCCTCTAAAAATTCGCTAAGCGAGATAACAGATAAAAATAAGCTGGAAAAATTTAAAAAAATATATTTAAGTTCAGAAGAAAAAAAAGAAATAAAAGAATTTCAAGGATTGGTAGTGAGCAAGGGAAACGATAAAAAAATAACCGGAAGAGTAAAAATAATAAGCAACCCGTTTACTCAATTTAAAAATTTCAAAGCCGGCGATATTTTAGTCGCGGGAATGACAAGCCCTGAATTTGTTATTTTAATGAAAAAAGCCAAAGCGATTATTACCGATCACGGCAGTATGGTTTGCCATGCCGCGATTGTCTCAAGAGAACTCAAAAAACTTTGCGTAGTCGGCGCAAAAATAGCAACGCAAGTTTTGAAAAACGGCGATATGGTTGAGGTTGACGCGGAAAGCGGAGCAATACGAAAAATTTAATTTTTTATTTTAGAATATGCCATAATTAATTTAAATTTAATTTTAGTAATAATGCTTATATTTTATTTTGGATTAAAAGAAATAAAATGATACTATTATGAAAAAAATAAAATGGCAAATTTATACGCGCGGCGTCATTCCGCTTCATCGATGCGGCGGGATTGTTTTTGAAGCGGCGCGCAAATTCGCGACAAAAATGAGCGGCATAAAATTCGAAAATGTGGCGATGGGAACGATAGGCCCAAAATTTTTATTTGCGTGGAATGAGGAGGAAATAAATAATCTATTCGAAGAAATAATAAGAAAATGCGAAACGCCGAAAGGCGCTAAAAAACATCTTCAAAAAATAGAAACTTTTTCAAAAGACGCCATTGCCGCCGCGGAGAAAATAAGAAAAATTAATTTAAAGCAACGGAGCAATACTGAAATAATTTCATTGTATGATTTGTTAGTAAAAAAGTGTTATAAAGCCAATGCGTTTACTCTTACAGACATAGACGCTTTCGATATCGGCTCGGATGAATTTTTTAAAGCCAAGTTAAGAGAAGAGATAGAAAATAGAAACACGGCAGTCCGCGAAGAGAGACTGCCACTGGACATCGACGATTATGAGGAGAAACATAAAGGGGGAATATCAGAAATTGAATTCTTAAACGCATACCATCATATTTTCGCTCCGTTATACCTGCCTTTCGTAACTCAAGAAGAAAAGGAAATTATGAAATTGGCGTTAAAATATAGAGACAAGAAAATTAACAGCGAACAATACAAAAAAGATATAGGAAAAATTTACGAGAAATTTTGGTGGGTAAAATTAGGATGGGAAAATGTTATCCCTCGGACAAAAAACTATTATGATAAAAGCGTAAAAAAATATTCAAAAGATAAAGATTTAGAAAAAAAATTGAAAGAAATCGAAAACAGGATTACAAATTTAAAACAACAACGAGAAAAATTATTTAAAAAATATAAAATCTCAAATAAATTAAATCACTGGCTTTATGTAATAGACAAATACAATTACCTTCATGACTTAAGAAAAGAATTGCAAGTAATAACAATTTATTCTTTTTATCTTTTAATGGCGGAAGCAGCCCGCAGATTGAAATTAAACAAAGACGATTTGGAATGGTTATGGTATGACGAGGTGAAAAGTTTATTGAAAGGTAAAAAATTAGATAAATCGGAAATAGAAAACAGGCGAAAATCTATCTTCATCTTAGTCGAAAAAAAAGGAATCGAATTTTTAAGCGGAGAAAAAGCGCTAAAAAGAACAAAAGAAGAATTTAATCAAAAAAATAATGATAAAATCAATGAATTTAAAGGTTTAGGCGTTTCAAAAGGAAAGATAATCGCAAAAGTTAAAGTATGCAACGGTGCCGAGGAAGCGTTAAGAAAAGTAAAAAAGGGAGATATTTTAGTTTGCGGCATGACTCTGCCGGATTTCGTGCCGGCAATGAAAAAAGCCGCCGCCATAATAACAGATGAAGGCGGAATCACCTGCCATGCGGCAATCATATCCCGAGAGATAGGAATCCCTTGCGTAACAGGGACCAAAATCGCGACTCAAGTTCTAAAAGACGGGGATTTGGTGGAAGTTGACGCGAATGAAGGCATTGTAAAGATATTTAAAAAATAATAAATTTTATGAAAGCTAAACAAAAAATATGGCTTTGGAATTTAAAACCTCCTTTATGACTCCAAACTTGCAAAAATTTTTATATAGAAAACATTCAACGGTAACCGACAATATTATTGTGGAAGCTTGGACAGACGAGAAACGCTTTAACAAGCTCACCGGCTTAAAAGGCGCTATGAAAGATTTGGAAGTGATTGATGGCGCTTATTGCATTGATATGAATTGGATGGATTCAATGGTAAAAAAGTATAAAAACAAACCGGTTGATTTTTTTCGGAATTTTGCTTCACACGGATATATTCATGGCGAAGCTTTAAAAAAATTTATAAAAAATTTAAATTTAGAAAAACCTTCGCGCGATTTAAAAAAAGATTTTTTTGAATCAGTGGAATTGTTGAAAAATTTACTTGTGTTTCATTTGGGCACACACCCTTTGGCAAAAGCATTGGAAGAAAAAATAATTAAAATTTTAAAAGCAAAAAATATTCAAGATGAAGAATTAGATGGATTAGTGTTAACTGTTACAAAACCTGAAAAACTAAACGATTCGGCAATAGAAGAAAAAGAACTTGGAAAAATAAAAGCAAAAAGCATTAACCCAAAGTTTGATTTAAAATCGGCTTTATTAAAGCATAGTAAAAAATTCGGATATCTCGGATATCGAGAGCCATTTTCAAAGGGATTTGATTTAAAATTTTTTAAAAAGCGCTTAAAAGATTTTAATTTAAAAAAGAATGCGAAAGACGCACGCATAAAACTAAAATTCTCCAAAGAAGAAGGGGAATGGATCGAATTGGCAAAAGAATATGTCTATTTTAGAAATTATAGAGGCGAAAGATTATATGAAGCGCTTTATAATTTAGAAAATCTTTGGGAAAAGTTGGCTTTATGTTATAATTTAAGGGGTAACGATATTGGATATTATTTAATTGAAGAAACTGATAAATTATTTAAAACCGGCCATAAAACAAATTATGCTATTATAAATAAGCGAAAAAACGGATTCGGATTTATAATATGCGATAAAAAAATAAGTTTGATAACCGGAAAAAATTTAGAAAAGAAAAAAGAAGCGATTAATAAATTGCCTGAAAAAATATCTTTAATAAAAGGAATCGCGGCCTGCAAAGGCATTGTAAAAGGCATAGTGAAAATTGTGTTACGAGCAAGCGAACAGGATAAGGTTAAAAAAAACGATATATTAGCCACTAATATGACTACGCCTGATTATCTTCCGTCAATGAAAAAAGCTTCCGCTTTTATCACGGACGAGGGCGGAATCACTTGCCATGCCGCGATTGTTGCGAGAGAACTCGGAAAACCCTGCATAATCGGGACCAAAATCGCGACACAAGTTTTGAAAGACGGGGATTTGGTGGAAGTTGACGCAAATAACGGAGTTGTTAAAATATTAAAATAATCATATTGAAAAAAAATGCTATAATGTCACAAAAGTCGAAAAAGAACTTTTTGCCATTACGCGCTATGATTTATGGACACCGCGTCAAGCGCAGTATAGAACTTTTTAAACATTCTATTAGTGAAACTTAGTTGCTTTCACAAAAATATATATGACAAAACAACAAATAATAAAATACATTAAAGAAAACGAGCTTGATATCCAAAGCGCCAGAGCTCTACCCTTCTTTTGTTTAATGGCTTTTTCCGCCTACTCCAATTCTCATAAAGCGCATAAAAATAATTTTAGCCCTATTTTTTGCTATCTTACCTCTGCGAATTTGGAACCATTCTACCAAATTATTCCAAAAAATAATTTGGAATCGTTAAACCGAGCCGTATATAAAAAATATCTGAAAAATCCCGCGTCATTAAATATACTAATGGAAAAACACAAAAAATTATCGGGACAAATGGATAAAATTTGGGAAGAATATCAAAAAAAAGATAACTTAATCGTTGCGTATGAAAATATGGTTTCTGCAGCTATAAAATGGTGGCATCTGGGAGTTATAGGAGAAGACAAAGGAGAAATAATAAATTTGGAAATAGTTCCCAAATTCGCGAAAAAATATAAAATTACATTAGGAGAAGCGCGAGACGCGGTGAGTTATTTAGCTCATCCTAAAGAACAAACAATTTTAAACATAGAAAGAATAGAATTTTTTAAAATTTGTTTGCTCGAAAGCAAAGAGGCGGGAGACTTAAATTTTAAAAATGATAAAAAATTTCGCAGAGCTATTAGCGGATACATTAAAAATTTTTTCTGGATTAAAAGCGATTTCTGCCAATTTAAAAAAATAACAGAGGACGATCTTTTTGCCGATGTCAGAAATGAATTATCTGAAAAAGGTGAAATAAAAATCAGAGGAGAATTAAAAGAAATAAATGCTAATTTTAGAAAAATTAACAAAAAAAAGAAAAATTTATTAAAAAAATTTAATCTTTCAACCGCAGAAAAGGCGGACATAGAATTTGCTTGTCGCGTGATTCTTTGGATTGATTATAGAAAGATTTGGATGATGAAGCATGTTTGTTATCTTTGCCATTTGATTAAAAAGATATCAGAAGAATACGATATCCCTTATGATAATTTAATTTTTTATCAAACAAGCGAAATTAGTCAGCTCTTAAAAACGGGTAAAAGAGTAAGTCATAAAGTTTTGTCAGAAAGGAATCAGGGTTCTTTTGTTATTTTCGAAAAGAATAATAACCCCAAATTTTTTCAAGGAAAAACAGGAAAAGATTTATTTGAGTTAGCGACCGCGGAAGAGTCTCACGAATTAAAAGGAATGGTCGCTTGCTCGGGAAAAGAAAAAATAGTCAAAGGGACAATAAAAATAATACTTCATCCGGAAAAAGAAAATTTTAATTCCGGGGAAATTTTGGTCACCAGCATGACTAGAGTGGAATATTTGCCGCTTATGCGAAAAGCGAAAGCAATCATCACAAACGAGGGAGGAATCGCCTGCCATGCCGCGATTGTTTCCCGCGAGCTCGGCATCCCTTGCGTCATAGGAACAAAATCCGCCACAAAATTATTAAAAAACGGCGATTTCGTGGAAATAAACACCCAAAATGGAATTATAAAAATATTAAATACTTAACTTAAATTTATGCACACAAAAAATTTTAAACAATTATCTTACAAAAATGTTGATATTGCAGGAGGAAAAGGAGCCTCCTTGGGCGAAATGACGCGGGCAAAGATGAAAATTCCGCCGGGATTTATCGTTCTTGCGCCGACATTCGATAAATTTTTAGAAGAAACGGATTTAAATATTGAAATTGAAACCCATATTAAGAAAGTAAGCCATCAGGATATAAATTCCGTAGATCGCGCCTCAAATGAAATAAGAGATATGATACTCGATTCCAAAATGCCAAAAAATATCGGAGAAGAGATTATAAAAGAATTTAAAAAATTAAAAACTCCGTTAGTTGCCGTGCGTTCATCAGCCACCGCGGAAGATTCAACTGCTGCTTCATGGGCGGGAGAGCTCGAGACTTATCTTAATGTGACACGAAAAAATCTTTTGGAATCAGTAAAAAAATGCTGGGCGTCATTATTTACTCCTCGCGCTATTTTTTATCGCTATGAAAAAAATATGCAAGATAAAAAAATTTCAGTCGCGGTAGTCATTCAAAAAATGGTGCAATCGGAAATTTCCGGAATTTGTTTTACGGTTCATCCTGTAACCTGCGATAAAAATCAGCTTGTAATAGAAGCCGGCTACGGATTAGGAGAAGCGATTGTCGGCGGAATGATAACGCCCGACACCTATGTTATCCATAAGAATAAGGGAAAGGCGTATATTTTAGATAAAAACATCTCCTCGCAGGGGATGATGATTATAAAGACAGCCAAAGGAACGAAAGAATCTAAAGTTCCGTCCGCAAAGCAAGAAAAACAAAAATTAACTGATGCTCAAATCCTAAAGCTTACTAAAATTTGTCTTGAAATTGAAAAACATTATAAAAAACCGCAAGATATCGAATGGGCGATTGAAAAAGGAAAAATTTATATTACACAATCCCGACCGATTACGACATTGGGATAGAGAAATTGAGAAATTAAGATATCTAAAAGCAGGCAACATTGCCAACCATCTATTGCGTATGAGTCCAAAAAGCAGGCAACCTTTGCCTGCTTTTTTAAAAAATAACCAATTTTATTATTTACTTCAACTTCTCCCCATATTTCTAAAAAAATACCATTATTAACACGCTAATGAAATCCAAAAAAAACTTATCCATTTTTTTGTACTACTGTATTAACACAATAAGACAACGATTAAATACTTTTTTAAAAAAAATATCAAAAACAATTTTTCCTGCGCGATGGCAGACTAATATGGGATTGACATTTTTTAAGATGTCATATATAAGAGCGATACAAATTAAACGACATTTATTTCTACTAAAAGCGACATCGCATAATGCCGCTAAAAACTATATGCAAAAAAAAAGAAAATTATTTAACAGATTATGTCTAATTATTAGTTTTTTTTCTATTTTGATTTTTGGGGCAAAAGCGCAAAACATAACGACATTTTCTTTGCCGCAAGATGGAATAGACCATGCTAAATCAGAAATTAGCGCGCCAGACTATGCGGCAGGAGAAATTATTGTTAAATTTAAAGATGGTAAAAAAAAAGAATTAGAAGAATTATTAAAAGACAAAGTTCTTAAAGGAAAAATTTTGATGAACGGAATATTAAGAGAGAAAATGAGCGAACAGGCATCCGCTGAAAATTTAAAAAATGCAAAAGGATATTTTTTAAACGCCGAAAAATACAAAATACCTGATTTAAAAAGCAAGGTCAGCAAATTTTTCGCAAATTTTATCAAGGCGAAAAAAGAAAAAAAACAAGGGGAAAAAATTGCAGTAACCACAATAGAGTTTGGAGAAATTTTTATAGATTTTAATAAAAATGAAATAATTGATCCATACACAATGGAACTATTGGAAATTTTGAATAAAGACGAAAATATTGAATATGCGCAAATCAATCATTCAGTTGAAACTTTTTCTTTTTTACCGACTGATTCTTATTATTCTCTCTCATGGTCGCTTGAAAATACAGGGCAAGCTTATCCTGCGGGAAAGGGCAGAAATTATATCGGCAAAGAAGATGCTGATATTGACGCTTACGAAGGATGGGGTATTGATAAAAGCAATGGGGGCGAAGGAATTATAATCGCAGTTATAGATACAGGAATTGATTATACTCACGAAGATTTTGGAAATTGCTCTCTTGCGGAAATAAATGATGAAAATCCAGCGACATGTCCTAAATTTGTTCCAGGTTATGATATTTACAATAATGACAATAATCCAATAGATGATCATGGGCATGGAACTATGTGCGCGGGAATCATAGGCGCGTTAAATAACAATAAAGGAATAGCGGGGGTTTCTTACAATGCCCGTCTGATGCCTGTTAAAGGATTGGGAAGCGACGGAAAAAGCACAGATTGGCATTTAGCAAATGCCGTTATTTGGGCGGTTGATAATGGAGCAGATATTTTGAATGCAAGCTGGGGATTTGAAGCTGATTCAAGTTTTTTGGAAGACGCTTTTAAATATGCTTATGATAAAGGAGTAATATCAGTTGCGGCCGCAGGAAATGGGTTTGGGAAAGACGCGAATTTTTTTAGTCCCGCAAAATATAATACTGTTATAACAGTCGGCGCGTCTGACAGTAATGATATACTCGCAAATTTTTCAAATACAGGTTCAAAAATAGATGTCGTAGCTCCTGGCGCGGCTATTTTATCAACTCGCGCTTTATATACCGGCAATATAGACTACGCGTATAATGAAAAATATATCGTGGGAAGCGGAACAAGCATGTCAGCTCCTTATGCGACAGGCGCCGCGGCTTTAATTTTAGCAAACAATCAAGACTATACTCCGGAAAATATACGAATAAAACTTAGAGAAGGCGCGGATGATTTAGGCGAGAGCGGGGTTGATAATATTTATGGCGCAGGAAGATTAAATTTAGCTAATGCGTTAAAGCTAAGCGATAATACTCAAGAAAAAATTTTTGCGGAAATAAAATCTCCGAGCAATAATGAAATAATCACTCAATCATTTTATATTATCGCCTCTGTTGAAGGAGATAACAATCTAATAAAAAACTGGCAGATATATTATAAAAAGAAGGAAGCGGATATATTAGAAAAAGCGACGGGAGAAAATTGTTTCGGCAATAGCGCGATGCGGATTTTTTCATGCCGCATTAAAACCGACGGATGGGAAAATCAAAAACTATACGATATAGAACTTGTTGTCCAAGAAAAAAATAAATCTATAACAGCCAAAAAAGAAATTATGTTTATCAACATAGAACCGCCGATAAATTTGACGGCAAACGGCGCGAATCCAAGTCCATGGCAGGATAATCCAAAATTTATAATAAACTGGAAATATCCGTCTAACTATTATCGCGGCATAAGATATAAATTAGGAAACGCTCCGTTATCTGATAAAGACGGGACTGCTACCACGACAAAACCTTTCAATATAACAGCGACGGCTATGGGCGGGCAAGATATTTATATATGGCTGGAAAATTTCAGGGGAGACTCTAATCATAAAAATTATGCGAAGGTATCTCTTAATTACGGCAATTCTTTTGTTGGTGTTCCCTGCGGCATAAAAGCGAATTCAGAAATCGATAAAGTTATATTAAAATGGGAACCAAGCAAAGACAGCGCGTATTCTATCGTCGGATATAATATATTTAAATCTTCAACAGAAAAATTTAATGACGGACCTTGCAATAAAAAACTTGTTCAAGGAACAAGTTATGAGTTTGATAATCTGGAAGCGGGAGTTACTTATTATTTCGCGGCGCAGGCTGTTGATTCGCATGGAAATAAAAGCGAAATTTCTCCGTCTGTTGAAGCTTCACTTATCCCGGAAGGGACTTTGAAAGATTTGATCAATGAAAGAATTAAAGAAAGGCTGCGAAAATTGAGAGAGGAAACAAAATAATATTAATTTTATATTTCTCCCCAATTATCTCCAACAGCAATATCAACCTCAATAGGCGCTTCGAATTTTGCGGCGTTTTCCATTTCATATTTAATAATTTCACTTGCCTCTTTTACTAAATCAGAACGAACTTCAAATAATAATTCGTCATGTATTTGAAGAAGCATTTTAATGTCTAATCCTGACGCAAATAATTTTTCATTTACTTTTCTCATAGCGATTTTTATTAAATCAGCGGATGTCCCCTGTATTGGATGGTTTATCGCCATCCGTTCCGCAGAGGCTTTGACAAAGGGAGAACCTGAAGCGATTTCAGGAATATACCGCCGCCGACCAAAATAAGTTTCCGCATATCCATTGTTATGCGCATTGCGCAAAGTATGGTCAATAAATTTTTTAACATTCCCATATAATGCGAAATACTCATCAATAAAAATTTGAGCTTCTTCAAAACTTATATCCGCGGACTCCGCCAATCCGCGCGCTCCCATTCCGTATATAATCCCAAAATTTATCGCTTTTGCTTTTCTTCTCATTCCCGACGCGACATCAGAAAGTTTCGTTTTAAAAATTTCAGAAGCAGTGGAAGCATGGATATCTTTTCCCTCTTTAAATGTTCTGATCATTTTTTCGTCTTTTGCCATAGACGCAATTATTCTAAGCTCGATTTGCGAATAATCAGCTGATAATAATTTATATCCTTTCTCGGCGATAAACGCGCTCCTGATAGATTTTCCGAGCTCTGTTCTTACAGGGATATTTTGCAAATTCGGATTTGAAGATGATAGTCTGCCTGTGGCGGTTATAGTTTGGTTGAAACTTGTGTGGATTCTTGATGTTTTCGGATTAACCAATTTTGGGAGAACATCAACATAAGTGGAAATTAATTTAGCAAGTTCCCTATATTCTGAGATAAAACCTATAATCGGATGCTCGCCTCTAAGTTTATCTAATTCATCCGCGGCTGTAGAAAGACCTGTTTTTCCTCTTTTGATATTTTTTATTGAAATTTTTAATTTATCAAACAATATTTTTTTTAATTGTTGCGGAGACGCTATGTTAAACTCTTCACCCGCCATTTTATATATTTTCGCCTCTATTTTTTTTATAGTTTCATTTAAATTTTTACTTAATTTCTTCAAAAAATCAACATCAATTTTAATGCCATTTATTTCCATTTCCGCAAGTATCGGGATTAACGGCATATCAATTTCATTAAATACTTTATCACTATTAAACTCCGTAAGACGAGGCGTTAATTTTTTCATCAATCGAAAAGTGTAATCCGCGTCTTCGCATGAATATTCGCATACTCTTTCGACCGGCGCCATAGACATATTTATTTG
The DNA here is from genome assembly GCA_043800235.1 of bacterium. Taxonomy (GTDB): domain Bacteria; phylum Patescibacteriota; class Patescibacteriia; order JAZDEU01; family JAZDEU01; genus JAZDNE01. The sequence goes on from JAZDNE010000099.1 coordinate 13,482, forward strand.
ATCCCGTCCTTTGCCGATAAGATCTTCAATAGGTATCATTTGATGCCCAAATTCTCTGAATACCGAATCATCCAAACCATGCGCGCGACCGCCTGGATTTAAAAGATAAGAAGCTATCATAGTATCGAAATTTATTCCTTTTAAAAATATCCCAAATCCAGCAAGAACGACTAAATCATACTTTATATTATGTCCGCATTTTTTAATGCAAGGATTTTCAAGAATTTGTTTTAATTCCTGAAATTTTGAATTTTTAATTTTTAATTTTGAGCTTTCTATATACCGCGCTTCTCCTTCTTTCCAGCAAAAACTTATTCCAACAAGTTCGCATTTTGTCGGATTTTCAGATGTGGTTTCCGTATCAATAATGATTTGGGTCTGCTTCTTTAAATTTTTTATTAAATCGTCAAACTTTTCCTTTGTATCAATCAGAATATAATTTTTAAATTCTTTTTTTACCTCCTGTTCTTCTTTGATTTCCGCTCCATAACTTTTTTTAGGCAATTTATTGAGGAGCGACCTGAATTCAAATTTTTGAAATAAATCAAAAATTTTTTCTTTTTCATAACCTTGCCACTCGCAAGCTTTAAAATCAAAACTAAATGGCGCGTTTTTTTCTATAGTCGCCAATTTTTTGCTCATAAAAGCGTCTTCTTTATGGACAATCAATTTTTCGGCAAGCTTTTGCGGCAAATAATCCTCATGAATTTCTATTTTTTCGTATAAATTTTCTAAACTTTTAAATTCGTTTAAAAGTTTTATCGCGCTTTTTTCGCCTATTCCTTTAACTCCCGGGATATTATCAGATGGATCTCCTCGCAATGCTTTATAATCCGTCATCTGATCTGGAATCAGCCCTTCAAACCGTTCTTTAACTTGCGCTGTATCATAAATTACTGCGTCAGAAAGCCCCTTTTTTAAAGTATAAACTTTTGTATTATCATTAACTAATTGCAATGTGTCTAAATCGCCTGTTACGATTATAGTCTCTATTTTTTCATTCTCCGGCATATTATTTCCGATTGAAATTTTATGAGCGATAGTTCCTATAAGATCATCTGCTTCATATCCCTCTTTTTCATAAACAGGTATATGAAATCCGTTTAAAATTTCTTTCAATTTAGGAATTTGATTATAGAGTTCTTCTATGCCGTCAACATGCATTCTTGTGCCTTTATATTCTTTATACATCTTATGCCTGAAAGTCGGCGCGGCTTTATCGAAAGTGACAGTTATATATTTAGGATTAAGATCTTTTATAGCCTTAATGAGCGTCATTGTAAATCCATAAACAGCATTAACCATCTCGCCGTCTTTTGTCATAAGAGGCGGAAGCGCGTGAAAACTTCGATGAAGAATCGCATTGCCGTCTATGATTATAAATTTGCTTTGAGACATATATAAATACGAACTTACCAATCGCGGTCGCTTCCATTCTCCAATATCCGACATCATTCGGATAAAAATCCGCGAACCGCGCGTCGGAAACGATTGTAAAGTCGCGTTGCGAATTTTTAAAATCCCACACAAAAGTTATTGCTTATTTTGGATAAAACGACTTGGCATAAAGGTTTAAAAGCGCGACAATTTATCAAGGAAGATGAAAATATTGAAACTTTTGATTTTCCAAGATCTGTTCCAGAGTTAAATTCTCAAGAACATGTTTGGAAAAAACGGCAAGAGTAAAATCACGCGTAATAAATTTATTGACAATATTGATAAAGCTACTGACAAATTTATTACTTACTTAAATGAAACTAAATTTAATTATTCTTTTTTAAGTTTTATTGCAGGAACATAGTCCATTCTCGGAATGTATTTTCTATATGTACGCATCTTGTACAGGCGTTTGCTCTTCCATAAAAATTTTGCTATCATATTAACAACATTAAATGCTACTTACCTTACTTTTTAAAAGTATAGCATAAGTTTGTATAACATACAAATTATTGTTATTATCAAATAAAAAGTTTGTATAATAACGAGTTGAGCAAAATAACGCTTCGCTCACTTTGGCTTTGTTCTCGCTTTGCTCGAACTTTCGCCAAAGCGCATTTTGCTCAATGGTAGGATATGTTTGCTCAAAGAAGCCAAAGGCTCTCTGCCTTACTTCGCTCAACACCGG
>JAZDNE010000103.1:0-5409 GCA_043800235.1 bacterium
GCGCCTTTAGATAAAATTCATATAGCAAGCAGTGATAGCAACTCGATAACTTGGCCAATGATAGTAAATAATCCGCATAATAATACAGACGATCCGTATGGAGTGGGAATAAAATTAAAACAGTCTGGAAATTCTGAGATAGGAAAATGGGTAGGAATAGCCGCAGTGGCTGAATCAGATTGGTCAAATACGACAGGCTTAGCGTTTTATACAAGCAATGGGACAGAACGGATGAGAATAAATAATGGCGGAAATGTGGGGATAGGGACGGCGGCGCCTGGATATAAGTTAGAAGTTGCGGGTGAAAGTAATATAGCAAGTTCTGGAGATACAGATTATAGAATTCAAGGAAAACGATCTATTGGCGATTATCCTGGCTGGAACGCGAATATGTTATATATAAATAGTTATGGCGATTGGACGAGCGGAGTTACAATAGCTGGTAATGGAGGTTTGTCAGTTGATGGAAGAACTAGTAAATTTTCAAATTTTTATCCTATTTACAGGTGGAAATTTGGCGGAGGGCAGGATTTAAACTGGAAAACAATTGCCAATATAACTATAGGAACAGGAACTTATACAGGAGCATCGTTTGAAGTTGAGATATTGAATGCCGGCACAAATTTTGGAGCATCCGTGAACGCTATTCCTCTCCGATATTTTGTTCGCGCGACCAGAAGCGGAGGGACTCAGGATGATTTTAATAACGCGGAAGTTAGCGGTCCGATCGCGGATTATGTTAGGGTTGTAAAAACAGCTACAGGCGTTTATGAACTTCAAGCGCGACAAAATCAGGACTGGCTACATATGGAAGTTTCCGTCAGGGCGATATCTATAAATTCTCTCGGCGCAGGCGGCGCTATATCATACATAGATAATCCATCGAATGGATCTAATACAGGCGTGATTTATAACGCTTCATCAGTCCATACCGACTATTTTACGAAAGGTTATTTTTCAGGCAAAGTCGGAATTGGGACAACAGCGCCAACGGAAGCGTTAGATGTTAACGGAAAAATAAAAGCGACCGAATTTTGCATAGGCGCGAGTTGTTTAAGTTCATTCGCAATTTTACCAACAGGAACATCGGGACAAACTTTAAGACATAACGGAACAAACTGGATCGCTAATAGCGTGATATATAATGACGGAACAAATGTGGGTATAGGGACAACGGCGCCAAATGCCCAATTGGAAATATACAAGTCAAACGCAGGCGCTGTTACTGAAGCCTTACGGTTATACAATCCTGGCGGAACGGAGAATACTGGAGTAAAAATAGCATTCGGAGGTGGCGGAACTTATAACGAAAAAGCATACATCGCAGGATTCTTTGAAAGTGGCGGGGTTGGGCAAATGGCTTTAGGCGTTCATGGCAGTGAAATAATTAGGTTAGACGAAAATGGAAATGTCGGAATCGGAACAACGAATCCGGGAGCGAATAAGCTAAAGGTGCAAGGCGCGGCGGAAATTACAAATGATTTGATTATAGGGGGCGCTTTAAGCGCGAGCGGAGCGGATATGGCGGAAGAATTTACGACAGAAAAAGATATTGAAGAAGGCACGGTTGTTATTATGGGAGATGAAGGATATAAATCGGCTAAACCTTGCGATAGCGACTATGATACAAAAGTAATCGGTGTTGTTTCAGATAATCCTGCCGTTATTATGGGAAAAGTAGATAGCGCGCATAAAGCTATAATCGCGATTTCAGGAGTAGTTACCGTGAAAGTTAATTCAAAAAATGGCATAATTAAAAAAGGAGATTTATTGACATCATCTAATATGGAAGGATACGCGATGAAAGCGATAGATGCTAAAATTGGAACGGTAATTGGAAAGGCTTTGGAAGAGTGCGATGAAGAAAAATGCAAAATTAAAGCGTTAATAAATTTGCAATAATTTAATCTGTAAGCATATTTTTTCCGTGAAAAATCCGTGTAATAATTCGTGTTTTTCCGCTGTCGCATTCCATATTAGACAAAGAATATAAAATTATTCGCAATTTTAAAAAAATAAAAACAGCGCTTTTCGGCTGTTTTTATTTTTTTGCTTGAAAATACAGGATTAAAATGTTAGTATAATAGCGCAAACATTTTTTTGTCATTTCGAGGAGCAAGGCGACGAGAAATCGCTTAGACTTGTTAATAACGAATAACAAGTCAGCAACATGAAAACAAGGCGAAGGGATCTCTCCTCCCTTTGGTCGTCGAGATGACAGAAAAGAGTGGTCGTCGAGATGACAGAATATTTTTTTGTCATTTCGAGGAGCAAGGCGACGAGAAATCGCTTAGACTGGTTAATAACGAATAATAAATAAGAAGCGTGAAAACAAGGCGAAGGGATCTCTCCTCCCTTCGGTCGTCGAGATGACAGAAAAGAGGTCGTCGAGATGACAGAAAAGAAGTCGTCGAGATGACAGAAAAGAGTGGTCGTCGAGATGACAGAAAAAGGTATGGCAGAAATATTTAATAATACAAAAAAATAATTTATGCCTGATAAAATAAGAAAAAAAATAATCATAACTCCTCATGGCGAACTTAAAACGCCGTTTTTTATGCCGGACGCCACAAGAGGATATGTGAAATCAGTTTCAACGGACGATTTGGAGCGCGTAGGAGTTGGTGCGATGGTGGTGAATACTTTGCATTTGTATTTGGAGCCGGGAATGAATATAATAAGAAAAATCCCCTCCAGCTTATCTTTAGCAAGTGGAGAGCGCCCCAGCCTATCTTTGGCAGGGGGAGAGTCCCCTGCCAAAGGGGGGCAAGTGGTGGTGAGAGTTGGGAAGGGCATTCATTCTTTTATGAACTGGCATCGTCCGTTGCTTTCAGATAGCGGCGGGTTTCAGGTTTTTTCTTTGATACACAAAAATCCGAAAATGGGAGAAATAACGGATAAGGGCGCTGTTTTTAAATCGCCATTGGACGGGTCGCTCCATAATCTTACGCCAGAAAAATCTATAAATATACAATTTGATTTGGGAGTGGATATGATGGTGTGTTTAGATGATTGTCCTCCGAATGGATATGATAAGTCAAAACTGGAGATTTCTGTGGCAAGAACCATAAAATGGGCAAAAAGATGCAAGGTCGAATACGAAAAGCAGATTAAAAAAAGAAAGATAAAAGATTTAGATCGTCCCCTTATTTTTTCAGTGATACAAGGAGGGAACGAAAAGGATTTAAGGAAATATTGCGCGGATGAATTGATAAAAATAGGTTTTGACGGATATGGATTTGGCGCGAGACCGGTTGACGAATATGGGAATTGGCTTGAAGATATTTTAATTTATACCGCGAATCTTATTCCAAAAGATTCTTTGAGATTCGCGTTGGGGATAGGTCTTCCCGAGGATATTTTAAGATGCGCGTTTTATGGCTGGGATATGTTTGATTGCGTCATACCGACAAGAGAAGCAAGGCACGGGAAATTGTTTTTTTGGAATAATAATTTTCAATTTTCAATTTTCAGTTTACAAAAAAAGAAAAAATTTTATAAAACCATAAATATAAATAATTCTAAATTTTCCAAAGATTTTTCTCCGATAAACGAAAATTCCAAATTGCCAGAATTGCGAAATCATACAAAAGCCTATCTTCGCCATCTTTTTAAAATGAAAGAGCCATTGGGAGCGAGACTCGCGAGTTTGAATAATCTGGAGTTTTATATGGAACTGATGGAAAAAATAAATTTGTTATGAAATATTTTCGTTTTGCAATATTGTTCCTGATTTTAGCGGAAATTTTTTCTTTCTGCGCTTTTTTGTTTCCCGCTTTTAATAAGATATGTTTTTTTACGGTTATTTTAATAACTCTTATTTTGGCGCTTAAAAAATTGGAATATGGAATTTATATTCTTTTTTCAGAGTTATTTATAGGAAGTTTTGGTTATTTATTTTTTTATGAATCAAATGGCGTAAAAATTTCTTTGCGAATAGGACTGTTTTTGGCTATTATGTCTATTTTTATCGCTGAAATACTTATTTTTAGCGATAAAAGAAAAAAATTCATTGGCAGAATAAAAGAACATAAATTTATAAAATATTATTTTATTTTATCCCTCATTTTTTTGTGGGGAATCTTATGGGGAATAATAAGAAAAAATGGATTTGACAATGTTTTTTTCGACGCGAACAGCTATTTTTATTTTGCGTTGATATTCCCGCTGGTTGCTGTTATATATAAAAAAGATCAAATCAAAAATATCTTTTCAATTTTAACAGCTTCGTGCGTTGTTATTTCAATTAAAGCTTTGTTTTTGTTGTTTATTTTTTCGCATAAGATAAATTATGCGATGAGGCATCTTTATATATGGACGCGTGATTTTCGGTTAGGGGAATTAACCTTATGGCAAGGCGGATTTTATAGAATTTTTTCACAGTCGCATATATACGCGTTAATAGGATTATTTTTGGTATTCTTAACGATGATAGAGAAAAATTATGAATTATTCGGATTTAATGATCTGGAAATTCAAAATAAAAAATTTAAAATGTTTTTTTTCAATTTTATTTTATATATTTTATTCTTTAGCGTTATAATTTTAGGAATGTCAAGAAGTTTTTGGGTCGGAGGATTAGCGGCGATTTTGGCTTTATATTTTTTTTATATATTCATTTTAAAAATTTCATGGAAATCGCTGGCGAAATTAAGCGGATGGTTAGTTGCAGGATTTTTTATCAGTGTCATAATTTTATTTTCAGTTGTTAAATTTCCATATCCAAAAGAAAGCGCGGTATTTTCTTTCGATTTATTAAGCGAACGGGCGGTTTCAATTTCAGGAGAAGCGGGAGCCAGCAGCAGATGGAATTTGCTTCCAGTTTTAATTAAAAATATTTTTCGGCGCCCTATTATAGGTTCAGGATTTGGCGCGACTTTAACATATAAGAGCAATGATCCGCGAGCGCTTGCCTCAAGTCCGACAGGCGAATATACGACCTATGCTTTTGAATGGGGATATTTAGATATTATTTTAAAAATAGGGCTGTTAGGGATGCTTTTATATTTATTGCTTGTTTGGAAATTATTTAGGGAAGGATGGGACAAATTGCGCGTCGCAGAGACGGGGCGATGCTTTGCGCCTATAGCGGGGCTAATGCTTGGACTTATAGTCGTTTTAGCAACTAATGTATTCAGTCCATATATGAATCATCCTTTAGGAATGGGTTATATAATGTTTATTTCTGTCGCTATATCAATTTTGTAATAAGCGCGACATATGGACTTGCGCTCCATAAACGCGCTTTCATAGTGTGATGTCCATAATGGGACTGTCGCCGAATACCTCTTTGTCCTAAATTCCCATATTTCGGTCAAATTTTCCAAAAAATTCTTTGGCTTAGCTTAGGCTAAACCGCAAAATTTGTTTGAAAAATTATGCCTGGTAAATCTTGCAATTTATGACTAA
>JAZDNE010000116.1:0-7167 GCA_043800235.1 bacterium
GAGATAAAATTGCGCGTCCCGGGTATTTTTAATATTTATAACGCGATGGCGGCGGCAACTGTCGCGCTGGAGTTAGGTGTAAATTTTAAAATTATTAAAAAGAGTTTAGAAGATTTTAAAGGAATATGGAGAAGGTTTGAAATAATTGGTAATCATAAGGGGGCGATTTTAATTTCAGATTATGCGCATCATCCTACAGCAATAAAAGAAACTATAATGGCGGCGAAAGAATTTTATCCTAATCGCAGAATTGTTGCGGTTTTTCAACCGCATTCTCATAACAGAACACGAAAATTGTTCAGTGGCTTTGCTAAGAGTTTTGATGAAGCTGATTTGGTAATTTTATCGGAAGTTTATGATGTGGAAGGAAGAGAAAATCAGAAGGAAAAAATTAGCAGCAAAGAATTGGCAAAGGCCGCGCGAGTTATATGGAACAATCGCAAAGACAAGTCGATGCCCTGTTTTTGCGGGAATAATATATTTTACGCGAAAGACCTAAAAGAAACCGAAAAAATTTTGCGGAAAAAAATAAAAAAGAAAGATGCAGTTTTAATTATGGGAGCTGGAGATATATATAAATTAAAAATTTAATTCAAGCGCATCCTTTACTATTGCCTATAATTACGCTATGCTTATTATATAAATTGTATGTTTAATTGGAATGCCGCAGGGCATGAAAATGTTAAAAAATTTTTAGAAAATAGTTTTAATAAAGGAAAAATTGCGAATGCGTATTTATTTTATGGTCCGGAAAGAGTTGGAAAAACTCTTGTCGCAACGCAGTTTGCTAAAAGCCTTTTTTGCGTTAATAATGATAAACCTTGCGAGGAATGCGCGCATTGCATGCAAATAGAAAATGGCATCCATCCTGATATTTTTAGAATTATAAAATTGGAGGATAAGAATAATATTGTGATTGAGCAAATAAGAGAAATGAAAGAACGAGTTTACCAAAGTTCTTTTTTCCCAGGATATAAGATAGGAATTATTGAAAAAGCTGAATTTTTAAACGATAACGCTTGGAATTCTTTGCTTAAAGTTTTAGAAGAACCGCCTAAAAAAACAATTATAATTATTATAGCAAATAAAATTTCAAATATTCCTTTGACTATAATTTCGCGATGTCAAAAAATTAAGTTTTCTGCCGCGCCTGAAAATATTATTTTTAAATATTTATTAGAAGATTGCGGCGCTGAAAGAGGCATAGCAAGAACGGCGGCAAGACTTGCTGGAGGAAAAATAGGACTGGCGAAGGATATTGCTTTTGATCAATTATGGATGGATAGGTATAACAAAAAAATGAATAATTGCTTAAGTTTATTAGACAATGAAAAAAAACTTAAAGAAAAAAACGATTTAATCGCAAAATTTATCAAGGATAGCGAAAGAGAAGTGATTTTAGATTTTTTTAATATGATAATATCTTTGTTGCGCGATTTTATTTTATTAGAAACAAACCCTGATTTAATTGTAAATTTGATGTATAAAGAGCAAATGGAATATATTAGGAAAAAATATAATTTTAAAACTTTTTTTAATCTTTTAGAAAAAGTATTGCAGTTAAAAAGTTATTTAAACCATAATGTAAGCGGAAAACTTTTACTTGAAAATTTTGTGTTGGATATAAATTAGAATTAAAAATTAAATAGTTTTTATTTAAAAATAATAATATTTATGCCTGTAAAAAAAACATTATTAGCCGTTTTTATTTTATTTTTGCTTGTCGTTTTATCTGGTTGCGTCCAGATTGGCGAAAATAAAGATTTTGGAGCTGTTTTTAAATCTTTAGACAAAGGCGCGACTTTCACGCAAAAAGCGCTTGTTTCAAGCCCGCAAGCAAGTCTTATTTCTATTTCAAATGTTGATATCGCGACTATGGAAATAGATCCGCAGGACCATCAAGCGATATATATTGGAACTGTTTCTGACGGATTTTATTATAGTTACGACGGAGCTGAATCTTGGAATAAAGCGTCAGATTTAGGAAATTATAAAATAAACGCAATTATTATAAACCCTGATAACAAATGCAATATATACGCGGCAAGTTTTAATAAAATTTTTATTAGCCGCGATTGCAATCGCTCATATAAGGAGATTTATAATGATCCGCGTCCGCAAGCGCAAATAAATAAATTGGCGATTGATTTTTATGATACAAAAAAAATTCTTGCCGGGACATCAAATGGGGATATTTTAGAAAGTCGCGATGGAGGAGAAAGTTGGCATAATTTGTATGATTTTAAATTTAATATCAAAGATATATCCATAGATAAAAATAATAGCGATATAATATATGTCGCAACTGCAAAAGATTTTTACAAAACTTTGGATGGCGGAATAAGTTGGCAAGGATTGAACGAGAAAATTAAAGAATCGGCCGCAAAAAACGCGTCTATATATGTTAAAAAAATTATTCAAATTTATTCTCCTGATGTGAAAGGCATTGTGGCGCTTACAGATAAAAATATTTTTATAACCGTAAATGGGGGCGACACTTGGAGCGATTTAAAACTTGTCACTCCGCCCGGCAAAGTAAAAATTTATTCTCTTGCTATCAATCCGCAAAATCATAGAGAAATTTATTATGGCACAGCTACTTCTTTAGTAAGGAGCAATGACGGCGGAAAAACATGGATAAGTTCGGAGCTTCCGTCATTGCGAGCGCCGCTTTATATTTTAGTTGATCCGGCATATCCCAATGTTGTTTATATCGGGATGTATAAAATTGAAGAATAAAAATTCCATAAAATAGAATATCGCAAGATTTGAATAATTATGGGCAAGGCGTTAAAAGACTTGTTTCGTAATTATTTTATATTGTAATTTTCATATTTTGGGGCATTTTAGTTTTTTGTTCACGCATAATTTGAGTTTGAGTATGAATAAAAATAGCAAACAATTTAGTTATCGTCCTGTCGCGCTTCTAATTCTTGACGGTTGGGGCATAGCGCCTTCTTCAAGATGCAACGCTATAACTATGGCTAAAACGCCGTCAATAGATAAATTGATTTCTTCGTATCCGTCGATAACGCTTCAAGCCTCTGGCGAAAGCGTCGGTTTGCCTTGGGGAGAGGTTGGCAATTCAGAGGTTGGACATCTTAATTTAGGCGCGGGAAAAATTGTATATCAGGATTTGCCGCGGATTACAAATGCTATATTGAATGGAAGTTTTTTTATCAATAAATATTTTTTGGACGCTATGGAACATGTAAAAATGAGTAAAGGTAAATTTAAGATGCATTTTATCGGACTGCTTTCTTCCGCAGGAGTTCATTCTTATATGGAGCATCTTTTTGCGCTTATGGAGATGGCAAAAAAAAACGGATTGCAAGAAATTTATTTGCATCTAATATTAGATGGACGCGATATGCCATATAATACAAGCGTTGATATGATAGAAAAAGTAAAAATTAAAATTCGCGAATTAGAAATAGGTTGTATCGCAAGTCTTTCAGGAAGATTTTATGCTATGGATAGAGATAATCATTGGGATCGGATCGAAAAAGCTTTTAGCGCTATGGTTGGGAAAAGCGAGAATCGCCAAAAAAAAATTATTGATCCAATTGAAGCTATAAATGCCTCGTATAATCAAAAAATTTATGATGAGGAATTTGAGCCAGTGTCAATTTTTAATAGCAAGGGCAACCCAATAGGACCTATTGAAAATAATGATTCGGTAATTTTTTTTAATTACAGATCGGATAGAGCGAGAGAACTTACGAAGGCTTTTGTTTTGCCGTCATTTGAAAAATTTGAAAGGGGTGTTGACTTAAATAATTTGAATTTTGTTTGTATGACTGAATATGAGAAAAATTTGCCTGTAAATGTTGCGTTTCCTCCCGAATCAATAAATGCTCCTTTAGCAAAAACGCTTTCGGAAAACAAATTAAAGCAATTGCATATTGGGGAAACGGAAAAATACGCGCATGTTACATATTTTTTTAATGGAGGGGTGGAGGATGTTTATGAAGGGGAGGTTAGAATTTTAGCGCCTTCTCCAAGAGTGGAGTCTTATGCTGAAAAACCAGAAATGAGCGCTAAAGAAATAACCTCTAATGTGTTAAAAAATTTAGATAAATATGATTTTATTGTAGTGAATTTTGCTAATCCTGATATGGTAGGACATACAGGCGATTTAAAAGCAACAATAAAAGCGATTGAAGTTGTTGATGATTGCGTGAAGAAAATAGCAGATAATATTTTGGCAAAAAATGGCGCGTTGGTGATAACTGCGGATCATGGAAATGCTGAAGGAATGTTAGATATGCAGACAGGATGCATTGATAAAGAACATAGCACTAATCCTGTGCCATGTATTATCGTCGCGAATGATTTTGAAGGAAAAAATGCGGGAAGCGATGCGAATGTGACCACTGATTTAAGTCTTTTAGTGCCGTCTGGAATTTTAGCTGATGTCGCTCCGACTGTTTTAAAACTGATGGGGATTGAAAAACCATCGGAAATGACAGGACGATCGTTAATTTAATATCAAAAAAACAAAGAAGCAAAAAACAAATTTTATCTTTGTTGATAGTTTTTTTGTTTCATTGTTTCATTGTTTTATTGAAATTATGTCTCAAATTATTTTACAACACAATGTGGAATTTGAAAAAGTTATCGAACATTTTAAAACAGAAATTTCTTCTCTAAAAACAGGGCGCGCTACCCCGCTTTTAGTTGAAAACATTTTGGTTGAAAGTTATGGCTCGAAAATGCCTTTAAAGCAAGTCGCGAGCATTAGCGCTCCAGAACCAAAGTGCATTTTAATTGAGCCATGGGATAAAAGCATTGTAAAAGAGATAGAAAAGGCGATTATAAATTCCAATACAGGACTAAATCCTAAAAATGAAGGTCAACAACTAAGAATTACAATTTCTCCGCTTACGGAAGAAGATAGAAAAAATTTAATTAAAATTTTACATCAAAAAGCGGAAGCGGCGAGGATTTCCATTAGAGGACTGCGCGATAAAATAAAAGATAATATTCAAGCAATGGAAAAAGGAAAGGAAATTACCGAAGATGATCGTTTCAGACTGCAGAAAGAATTAGACGAATTTACTGGAGATTATAATGAGAATATAAAAGAGATAGGGGATAAAAAAGAGACGGAGATAAATACGATATAGATTTGAATTATAAAGCAAAAATTATAAATTTTGTTAAAAAAATAAGAAACAATAATTTTTTTGTTTTGTTGTTTTTTTGATTTTTTGTTTTGTTTAGTATAATATGCCGCAGATACAATTTAAAGGCAAACAATTCATACAAAATTATCATCTTGGAGTGAAATTTCACGAACTAATTTCTGATAAATCTAAAAGCAGGAACGAGGCAGTGCCTTCTGATGAGAAAATTGTTGGTCGTTGCAGGAACGGGGCATTGCCTCGTTCGTCCCCTATCTCTTTACATGATAATTTAATCGTTCACGGCGATAACTTAAAAGCGCTTAAATCGTTGCTTCCGACTTATGGCGGAAAAGTAAAATGCGTTTACATTGATCCCCCATATAATACCGGCAATGAGAAATGGGTTTACAACGATAATGTAAATTCGCCGATGATAAAGGAATGGCTTGGGAAAATTGTTGACACAGAGGACTTAACGCGCCATGAAAAATGGCTTTGTATGATGATGCCGAGGTTAAAATTATTGCGGGAACTACTCCGCGAGGACGGAGTTATTTTTATTTCCATTGATGATAACGAAGTCCATCATCTGCGGATGTTGATGGATGAGATTTTTGGGGAGGATAATTTTGTGGCGGATTTTATTTGGAAAAAGAAGGGTGGAGCAAGTAATACAGAAACAGTTGTAGGAATTATCACTGAACACATAATTTGTTATTCAAAGAAAGAGGAAGGGAAAAATTTTAATAGGCGAGTTATTGAACGAGATTATGACGGAAAAGATGAGGATGGATATTATAATTTAGAAAATATTACAAAAACGAATGCAGGCGCATATGAAAGGAAAACAATGATTTATGGAATACGACATCCTGAAACAGGCGAAATAATAAACCCGCCTGCAGGAAGACGATGGGTTATAAATGAAAAAACTAAGGATGAGCTATTGGAACAAGATTTATTGTATTTTATTAAGGATAAAAATAATAATTGGGATATAAAAAGAAAAAAGTATGATTCTGATTATGATGAGAATAGCGCTGTTTATTTAAATTTATTTTTTGAAAAAGGCAGTTTAAAAACGGCAAAATCGGAATTAGAAAATATTGGATTTGAAAGAGAAAAATTTGATACGCCGAAACCGACTATTTTGATTAAGCACATTTTAGGAATGGTGACTAACAAAGATTCCATTATTCTTGATTCATTTGCCGGCTCTGGAACTACGGCGCACGCGGTTTTGGCTTTAAATAAAGAGGATGGCGGGAATAGAAAATTTATTTTAGTTGAGTGCGAAGAGTATGCGGATAAGATTACAGCGGAACGGGTAAGGCGGGTTATGTCGGGCGTAAAAAACGCGAAAGATGAAAATTTAAAAAACGGGTATGGCGGAAGTTTTAGTTATTTTGAAATAGGGCATCCGGTTAAGCTTGCAGAAATTTTAACAGGCAAACATTTCCCTTCATATAAAGAACTTGCGCGATACATATTTTTTACCGCTACCGGCGAAGAATTTAACGAGAAAGATTTTGATGAGAATAAAAATTTTATCGGCGAGAGTAAAGATTATTTAGTCTATCTTTTTTATAAACCTGATTTGGAATATCTTAGAAATACGGCTTTAACTCTTTCGCGCGCGGACGCGCTTGGCGCGTATAAGAACAAACGGCGATTAGTATTCGCCCCGACAAAATATTTAGATCAGGAATATTTAGATAGATACCGAATTGATTTCGCGCAGCTGCCATTTGAGATATACGAAAGGGCGGGGTAAAATGCGTATTGAAGAATAATATGATTATTAAAAGCATTAGAGAAAAATTAAGGGAAATAAAAAATAAATTATAATATGCTTGTTTTTATAGATGAATCCGGAGATACCGGGTTAAATATTCAAAAAGGAGCAACGAAAAATTTTATAATTATTATGGTTGTTTTTGAAGAAAATGATGAAGCATTATCTTGTGATCAGCGCATTAGTTTGTTGAGGAAAGAATTACATGTAAGAGATAATTTCGAATTTCATTTTTATAAAAAT
>JAZDNE010000130.1:0-2188 GCA_043800235.1 bacterium
TCCAGGATTAAAGACTTTGAATTTGTATCTATAAAGGCTTAATTAAGAGAAATAATACCAATTAATTTATTCTGGATCCCGCATCAAGCGCGGGATGACACATAGAGTAATTGGAAATAATTTAAAGTACGACCACTATATCAATAGATACGAAGAGGATTTTCCTAAACAAAAAACAAGCTAATCGGGACTGTCGTCAAATTCTACAGTAAACCGAGGGGACTTTACAAATTTTTTCTTTTAGTATATACGAGAAACTATAAATTCTAAATTCAAAATAATAATCACGCCAAAAGTATTATGAATTGAGTTTGTCTATGAGCATCAAATTTTTTTGGCGTGGCGATTTATGAAAGGGGGTGATATATTATGAACAAATTAAATATTATGGATTGGGTGGCTTTAGTTTTGGTTATTGTAGGCGGATTAAATTGGGGATTAGTAGGGTTTTTTAGATTTGATTTAGTAAGCGCCTTATTCGGAGATATGGCAGGGCTTACAAGAGTAGTTTATTCTTTAGTTGGTCTGTCGGCTCTTTATATGGCTGGCATTTCAGTTTTGTTGGCAAGAAAATAAAGATGTTTATAATCTACCCATGGGCAGAACATGCCGATTTATAAATTTAGGGGCTGCGTATTATGCAGCCCCTAAAAAATAATAAAAAATTTAATTATTGACATGTTTGCCATTTATTGCTACATTTTAGGTAGTATTTAATTTAAAAATATTGATTTTTATCTCAATATTTTTTTATATTTATTTAATCTATTGACATCACACTCCAAAATTGGACTTAGAACTTAATAAAAATTGATGGATAGCGCAGTTTTGAAAGTTTCAGGAAAACCGCAAATGTATCAGTAGATACGAAGAGGATTTTTCTGAACGAAAAACAAGCCAGTCGCGATTTTTATAAGTTATGGAGTACGATTTTGGAGTGTGATATCAATACAAATGCGCCTGTAGTTCAACGGATAGAACAAGAGCCTTCTAAGCTCTGGACTGAGGTTCGATTCCTCACGGGCGCACAAAATTAAAAATCAACAAAACAATAAATCAGAAAATCAAGCAAGCAGGTACGGAAAAATCAAAAAAATGAATTATTGCTTTGTTGAAATATGGTGACTATGGTGTAGTGGCAACACAGCAGGTTGTGGTCCTGTTATTTCGGGTTCGATTCCCGATAGTCACCCCAATTATAAAAAATACGCGATTAAGCGTATTTTTTTTTGACAATTATTGACAAAGTAGTTGTCGTATGATAACTTATATAATATAAAGTTGTCAAATATATGAATGATAAACAAATAAAAGAATTTTATTCAATTTCAGAATTGGCAGAATTATTACATATTAGCAGACAAGCTGTTTTAAAGAAGATTAAAAACGGACAGATTAAAGCTGAAAAAGTCGGACGCGCTTATATTATTCATAAAAATGAGCTAAAGGGCATAGTTAGCGAAGTATTAACTGATGATATAAAACAAGAAATTAAAAAAGGCGTTGCAAAAGTTATAGAAGAGTATGGTGATACTTTAAAAATGTTAGGAGATGAATAAAATAAAGAATATAACAATTGAAGAAATAAAATATATTGCGCATCAATTGGCAGTGCAAACTATGGACTGGAATGAGCCAATTCCAGAATTTGAAACAAGATATTCGAACATTTTGGAAAGTTGCATCGCGACCCCTTTTCAGAAATTTAATAAAAAATATTTGTATAAGGGACTAAGTGGCAAGGCGACTATTCTTTTTTATCTTTTAATCAAAAATCATCCCTTTCAAAATGGAAATAAACGAATAGCCATTACTACTCTTTTAGTATTTTTAGCTTTAAATAATAAATGGTTAAAAACTGATACGACTGAACTTTATAATTTTGCGCGATGGGTTGCGGCGAGTCCGCCTGAGGCTAAAAAAGAAATGGCAGAGTATATTGAGAAATTTATTAGTAAGAGGATATATGAATAAAAGTATTAAATTATTGTTTATAATTGGCGGAATTGTATTTCTTTCTTATTATTTTTTAGATAAAGATGTAAGTAAAATTTTAGGTGTGAAGGATAGGATATAATTTAATCTTTTAACTGAATAATGAATTTATAATCTCAATCCAGTTAAGAGTTCTAAAATCGTCCCGCAGACCACCCTTACATAAATAACCGCTTTTTGCATATTGTTAAGA
>JAZDNE010000139.1:0-7134 GCA_043800235.1 bacterium
ACCATTCAAATACTCCTTTGGGAAAAACTAATTCAAAAACTTGTTTCTCTTCTTTTGTCATAGTAATTATTGTTATTAAGTTAATAACAATAATTATACCTTATTTTTTATTATTGGTTAAATTGCGTATGACCCAACAAAGAGCAACAAGCATGCGCAATATTTCTAATATAAAAATCAAATAGACCTATAATAACTGCGCTTTGTATTCCAGAACCTTTTTCATTTATTTGGCTATTAAAACCGTCATCAACATAAATTAAAGCATTTTTATAAACATCCTGCTTGCTATTTGGATTAAACTGAAAAGATATTTTTGTACCAGGAAAAGCAATGTTTATTTTTGAATCACATACTTGTTTTTTTAAATCATCAAAAATATTATCAGAAGCATTTTTAACATTCTGAAACGCATCATTTAACTCTTTGCTGGGTTTAATGTACTGTTTCAATAATTTTGAGTACCATGACCAATTATTAATTTTTAGCTGTGTTTGAGGATCTCTAAAAGATGGAATGACTGCGCTTTGTAAAAAAATGTTTCTCATTTTTTCTCCACCTATTCCAATGCTCCAATTTATCTTATCATCGGTATAGAAAAACCCTAGGTATTTTTCTATAACATCATTCTCATTTTTAGTTGCCAAAAAAGCAAAAGCAATTTTCTTAATGTCAGCAAATTCACTATTAAAATCACTATTACAATAATTCTTCCCGCCAATCCATTCTTTTTGATATTCTTTATTTTCTATTTTTTGACTACCTTCTTCTGACTGAAAATAAAACAGTTCCTTTATTTTTTTATCATCAAAATTATCGACAATTTGGATATTATGATTGTTATAATCTTTTTTAACTCTAAAAAAAGCCAAATTAGACACACTTAAAAAATTGAATTTTTCATCGGCTTCTGACAAACTAAGTTCACACCAAATAAAAATAGGTTGTTCGGTTTTTCCTTTAAAAAAATGGTGTTCTGTGATATTTTCTGATTTATTCCATGTCGGAGAATTTTCACCAAGCAATAAATCAATTGCACTTACAATGTTACTTTTCCCGGAATTATTTCTTCCGACTATAATATTTTTTCCTTTTTCAAAAGAAATATCTGTTTCTTGTATTGATTTATAGTTTTTAATATATAATCTAGAAAGATACATAATGTATTAAATAGTTATTCAAATTATTATTTAATTTTTAAATTATATTCTTAAGGGACTGTCGCTGAATAGCAAAATTTACAATTTTTGAAAAATCTTGGCGACACGCCCCTTAATATTTTTAAATATTTCTCCGTTCTCCTCATCCAGTTTCTTCATCTCCTCTCCGCCTTCGCTAAAGCTATGGCGGACAGGCAAAATCTCTTTCGGATCTTTTAAAACCACCTCGTCATTTTTTTCTTTTTTTGTCTGTGCCTTTTAGCATTTTCTTGTCTTCGGATTTTATTCTTCTCTCAACCTTTTTCACATCCTCTTCCGCTGGCAATATTTCCGGATAGATTTCTTTTTCTATAAGAAGATTACGCACACTTCTATTATTTTTTACATGCTCGGAAGTGATAGGCTGCTCTCCGCGTATATAAGTATCGCGTTTTAGCGTAAAATTTGTAATTTCATTGGCGAAATCTTTTGCTTTTATCGTTATGGCCGGCAAAAAATCAGCTAAAGCGCGACTGTCTTTTATCCCGAGTTTCTTCTTCATATCTTGAGTTGTGTTCCCGCCAAAAAGCGCTTGATCCCCCTTGCTTCGAATGCGCGCAAAACCTATGCCGTCAACACCTCTTTCGTAAATAATTCCCGACAATTCCTTTTCCGAGTTAGTAAGTTTTTCGCGAAAAGTCAGCCTTTCTATTTCTGATATTCTTTTTTCGACAAGTTCTTGTTTTCTTGTTTGAACAGCAAAATATGCCATCGCGAAAGCGATTTCTTCCTTCCTTGGATCGCCATTTTGCGCGATTAAATAACAAGCATGGCGAGTAAGCGCGATATCATCAATCTCTCTCGCCGAGCCTTTTCCAGCAGTTATCACCTTGCCGACGTCGGCAAATTGATCCTCCGCGGCAAGACCCGCATTCTGACAGGCTATTTTAGCCTTCTCTATGACTTTTTGAAAATTTCTCCATTGGTCATATCCGAGCAAAATCTGCAAGTCTCTAGCAAACCAAAATTCCAACCCTCCATCTGTTCTTTGCGCATAGTCATTGAAATTTTTATGAAGTTTTTGAATAATTTCGTGTTTCATAATTTTGTTAATATTTTTTAATTTTTCTCAAATAATTTCATTAATTTTTCTAAAAATATTTTCACTTTCCCTGTCTAGTTTTTTCATCTCCTCCAAAATTTCCTTCGGCTCCCTCAAAACCACATCGTCATTTTTATTCGGATTCTTAACCGATAAATCAAAAGTATTTTGATCAACCCGCCCGCCTTCGGCATTCGGGTAAACATTTTTCACATCTATCGTCCATGAATTGGCGCTATCTGCTTTGATTTTCTGCAACTCCACAAATTCCGCCAAATCATTTTCGTTTAAAGGATTGCCTTTGCCAAGATTACGCGCGAGATTAAGCTGATAAAACCAAACTTTTTTAGTAGATTCACCCTTGGTAAAAAACAAAACAACGGTTTTTACTCCCGCGCCTTGAAAAGCGCCGCCGGGCAAATCCAAAACCGTGTGCAAATTACAATTTTCCAAAAGCAGTTTGCGAAGCGACACGCTGGCATTATCCGTGTTGGAAAGAAAAGTATTTTTGATAACAATTCCGGCCTTTCCGCCAGCTTTCAAAATCTTGATAAAATGCTGTAAAAAGAGAAAAGCGGTTTCGCCGGTTTTTATTGGGAAATTTTGTTGGATTTCGCGACCAATGCCGGCGCCAAAAGGCGGATTGGCAAGGATTATATCATAACGATCTTTTTCTTGAATATCATTAATATTATCTTTTAGAGTATTGTAGTGCTGAATATTCGGCGCTTCAATGCCATGCAAAATCATATTCATAATGCCGATAATATAGGCGAGCGATTTGATTTCTTTGCCGTAAAAAGTTTTGGTCTGCAAAGTCGCCATTTGACTTGAAGACAGTTCGGATTGGTTTTCTGTGAGATATTTATAGGCTTCCACCAAAAATCCCGCGCTTCCGCAAGCTCCATCATAAATTGTCTGTCCAATTTTTGGATCAACTACTTTAATAATTGTTTTGATAAGCGGCCGTGGGGTGTAATATTCCCCGCCATTTCGTCCGGCATTGCCCATATTTTTAATTTTGGCTTCATAGAGATGAGAGAGCTCGTGTTTTTCTTCGTAAAGCCGAAAATGCATTTCATCAACAACATTCAAAATTTCTCGAAGTTTGTACCCGCTGAAAATTTTATTTTTAAGTTCAGAAAATATCTCACCTATTTTGTATTCAATCGTATTCGGGTCTTCTGCTTTAAATTTTTTGAGATAAGGGAAAAGTTTATTATTTACAAAATCTTTCAGGTCATCGCCATCAAGCGCCTTGTTATGATCCAGCCTTGTCCTGAGCGGCGTCGAAAGCGCCTGCCCTGAGCTTGTCGAAAGCGCCTGCCCTGAGCTTGTCGAAGGTGCCTGCCCTGAGCTTGTCGAAGGTGCCTGCCCTGAGCTTGTCGAAGGGTTTTTCGGGCAAGCCCAAACATTCCAGCGATATTCAGGAGATAAAATATATTCATAACTTTTGCCGGACAAGGCGGCTGACTTTTTCTTGTCTTCTTCCAAATCATCAAGATATTTCAAAAATAAAATCCATGAAGTTTGCTCCACATAATCAAGCTCGGTCCCACAACCTGAATCGGTGTGAAGTATGTTATCTATATTTTTAAACGACTGCTCAAACATAGTATCTTATTTTAGCAATATTTCTACCTAAAATAAATAAAAATAAATTTGAAACTTTTTAAAACAATCAAGGCGTTAGCAAAAAAAGAAAAAGAATATTTCAGCTAATGTTAGTGAATGCCCAAAATCAAAAACTCCTTATTATTGTGTAATATACAATAAAACTCTGTAACATTCTTCTTTCTGCTTTTCATCATTTTCGTCTTTTGCCATTTGCAGCAACCTTCTATAGTATTCTTGCGCCTTTTGTCTATGTTGTTCTTCGTCTGTTGCTTTCCACATTTCCCAATAAGCGTTTGGCGACACTCCCGTATGACCACGACTCCAGACACACAAAACTTAACAGTACCAACTTTTTAATACAAAACTAACTCAAAAAGCCCCCTTTGCGAGCCTATGTCTCCTGTAAAATACAAATTTTTTCCTTTTTCATCTAATAAAATTTCATCTATATCAGTTGCGGAAATAAAATTTATATAGTTATTATTGCTAAAATCGGATATTTCTATAATATTTATATTCGTCGAGGTAGAAAAAATAATATAATTTTCATTTTTATGCCATAAAATATTTTTTATTGGCGAGCTTATCCGTGTGATTAAACTTTTTTTATCTTCTTTTAAATCATACATCCAAATTTCAAAATCATTTGCGTATAATATTTTATCTTTATAACTATTTACATCAAATTTTTTTATTCCATGAATAGACGATTTAACCTTTGAAATATTGTCGGCAAAAGGATCAAGTATATATAGGATATCAGCCGCATTATCTTTAACTAAAATATAGTTTAAGTCATTTTTAAGAAATAAAATATCATTCGAGTATGGCAATGTTTCAATGATTTTTTTATCCTCGCCTTTAATCAGTTTAAGTATAATTTGGGGATATTTATCGTTGTTTTCAATTGTTAAAATAGTATTATCGAGAACTATATAATCATGGCATTTAGTGATGGTAAGAGGTATTCTTTTTTTTGAGATAAAGTTTATCTCAAAAAGAATCCCGCTTTTTTCTTCAATGGCATGTAATTTATAATCATTTTCCGCGTCCCATTTAACATTTATTAATTTTGATTCTAAGATAGCACTTAGTTGTATTTTATTTTCCTTATACTCAGAATCTATAATTAAATATTTATCGCCTTCTTTAATTAAAAAATTTTTATTATTCGCTGACGGGATATATTCTATTTTTTCCAGCGACTCATAAATTTTATTGTCGCTAAAATCGTACAAATTAAAATTTTTCAAGGTAGTTGTGGCTATTTCATCTTTTAAAAAACTTACATTATTATTATCGAATAAATTAGCGTCAGTTATATCCCCGTTCGACAGCATTAAAGGAACATTATTTTTAAATAATATAATATGCGGCAAGAAGGTAGTTAAATTTGGTTTTATAATAATATTATTTTCCCAATCATAATAACCTTCCTTTGAGATTCTTATTTCATATTTCTCCGGCAATAACGGCATTTTAATTTCGTTTGGATACTCAATATTACTTAAAAGAAATTTTGGAACGAAAGGATATTTTTGCGTTTTATGTTTATAAATATTTCCATTGATATAAACATGCAAGTCGTTTTGTTGCATTTTAATATAAAGAAGCCCTATTTTCTCGATTTTATTTTTTTTAAAATTATAACGATACCCCATAGAATAAGTTATTAGTATAGGGGTAAAAATAAAAAATATTAGGATACATGTTATGTAGATTATGCGACGATGAAGCAGAGCCATAATAATTTAGTTTAGGCGAATTTTGTCTATTCCTCTTTTTTTATTCTTGCTCCCAGCGCTTGCAATCTCTTATCAATATTTTCATAGCCTCTTTCTATCTGATAAATATTATCTATAGCAGTTTCTCCTTCTGCGATAAGTCCCGCAAGCATCATAGTAATTCCCGCTCTAAGATCTGGGCTTGTAAGTTTTTTCCCATACAATTTTGTTGGACCGTTAAGAACAACTCTATGAGGATCGCACATAATAATATTAGCGCCCATTGTATTTAATGCATCCGTATAAAATAATCGACCTTCAAAAACAGTTTCATGAACCAAACTCATCCCTTGAGCTTGCGTTAAAAGAAGCGTAAATGGAGCTTGAAGATCTGTCGGAAAGCCAGGATATTCATGAGTTCGCAGATCAACAGCTCTGAGACCATTATGTTTTTTAATTAAAACATAATTATTCCCTATTTCAAATTTTGCGCCCATAAGATTTAATTTTTCCCACAAAACTTCCAAATGGCTCGGCTCGCAATTTATTATTTTTATTTGACTGTTGGTTAATACTCCCATAATCGCGAAAGTTCCAGCCTCAATCCTGTCTGAAATAATTTTGTATTCTCCCGCTTTAATTTTTTCAACCCCTTCTATTGTAATTATTGGAGCGCCTGCGCCTTTTATTTTCGCGCCTTGCGCATTTAAATAATTTGCTAAAGCGGGAATTTCAGGTTCCATAGCCACATTATAAAGTATAGTTGTTCCTTTTGCCAGAATCGAGGTCATCATCAAAGATTCTGTCGCCGTAACACTCACATGAGGGAAAATAATTTTTGTTCCTTGTAATTTTTTTTTTGTTGTTATTTCATAATGATTATTTTTTTCATGTATAATCGCTCCAAGAGATTCAAACCCTTTTAAAAAAATATCTATAGGGCGTTTGCCTATAACGCAACCGCCGGGGTGCGGAAATGTAGCTTTTCCGAAGCGCGCTAAAAGCGGACCAACTAATAAAATAGATGTTCTTAATTTTCTTGCTAAAATTTCGTCTATTTCTGTTTTATTAACTCCCCTTGTTGAGATTATTAGGTCATTATCATCCTTTTTAATAGACGCTCCTAAATCTTCTAAAAGTTCCGTCATCCTATTTACATCTTCAATATTAGGAGTATTATTTATTTTTATGTCATCTTCCGATAATAAAGAAGCGGCTAAAATTTTAAGCGCGTTATTTTTAGCGCCATTAACCTTTATTTCGCCTTTTAATTCTGAACGGCTGATAATGAATTTGGACATATAAATAAGATATTATTCAAATTAAATGATGGAATTTAAATTTTAAAATTTATCATTTTAGTTTTGAATTTATTTTTTTAATTTTGAAATTTTTAAACAAGTTATTTATTGGGACTGTCGCCGAATACCTCTTTGTCCTAAATTCCCATATTTCGGTCAAATTTTCCAAAAAATTTTTACCCCTTAGCTTAGGCTAAACCGCAAAATTTGTTTGAAAAATTATGCCTCGAAATCTGGAAATTTATGACTAA
>JAZDNE010000158.1:0-2493 GCA_043800235.1 bacterium
TAATTCTTCTGCCACGCCTTTCACCAACTCGTGAAAATTCACTTCTTCAAAATTAAACTTTAATCTTCCGCTTTCTATCCTTGAAATATCGAGCAAATTATTCACTAATTTATTCATCCTCTCGCTGGACTCAAAAATTTGACTAACCGCCTTTTTCGGCTCCTCGCTTATCTTGCCATAATCTCCATCCAAAAGCATGGAACTCAAACCTTTCATAGCCGTAAGCGGCGTCCTAAGCTGATGCGACGCAATCGACAAAAACTCCGATTTCGCTTCGTCCAACCGCTTTAATTCCTTATTCGCCGATTCTAACTTTTTATTCGCATGTGCCAAATCGCCCGCCAACTCCTTAATTTTTTCCGCAGATTTTATTTCTTTTAAAACGCCGCGGATAAGAAGCCAACTCAAAAATAAACCGATGATAAAAATAAAAAATTTGAGTATAAAATCATTCGCATTACCCGCAAGCATCGCGTTGATCAATAACATTATGGATATAAAAAAAGCTAATATTTCTACAGCAATAATTTTTATATTCAATAAATGATGCTTTAAAATAGCGTAAGTAGTTAATATGATGTATGTGGAAGCGAAAATATTGCCATACGGCTTTATAGGAATGTTATACCACAATAAATAATTAGTTGAACCTCCAGCGATACTGATAGCTATGCCGAAAAGCATATATTTAATTTGTAATTTTTTTATATTAGATTTCTCTATTTTCAAAGCTCGAAAAGATAAATACATAGCGTAAGCGCTATAACCCATGAACATTAGTAAGAATGGAGCGTAAGCAATACCCGGTTTTGGCCAAAAAGGAAAACCCATCATTGGTTCAACATGGCTAACCATCAGAGGAGTTGCTAATAATGCGGTAAAAATAATCCCTAATAAATATCCAAAATATAAAATTTTTCTTTTTTTATCTTCAATGTCCAAAAAAACAAGCACGACTTTAAAATACGCAATAGGAACCCAAATAGCTCCAACCATTAACAATCGCGTCCATAATAATGCTAATGTTTTATCAGTTTCTAATTGCCATATAAAATAAAAAGTGCTCCACGAAGCAACGGTTAAACACCAAAAAACAAAACTTCTATTTAAACGAGAACGCTTATTTTTAAGAAATACAAAAATTCCCAGCAACAAACTAATAAACGCATTAACAAAAGCTGAGATTACATAATAAGTCATAATAATAAAATTATATATTTTTATTATACAACATTTTTACTGGTTTAGAAAGGCACTAAAAATTAAAATGGTACCTAAAATTTGTTTTAGATACCATTTCGCACTTTGGATATTTTATATACTAATCAAAGCAACTGGATGAATCCCCCACGGTTCGATATATAATTTAATATTTTCACCACCTGCCTTCTTTATGAGTGTTATAAATTCTTGCGGGGAACGATAATCAATTTCCCAATTATACATCCCTTTTAAAAGATCGGCTTCAGATGTTTGAGACATATTCGAGGCAATAACATATCCATTGCTGCTATTTAAAAAATCAAATGCAATTTCAAAAAGTGATAAAGCAAGTCTGTCTTTTAGATAATCGAGAATTCCACAAAGTTCGACCACTTTGAATTTTTTGCCTGCTAATCTCTTCTTTAATTTAAAAAAAGATTCCTTTAAATACTCGACTTGATTTGCGATTCCTGCTTCTTCTGCTCTAAACCGTGCCATATCCAAGGCTTTCTGATCTATATCTGATAGCAATAATTTAGCATCTGCTCCTTTCCCTCTTTCTTTCAATAATTTAGTAGCATGAATTAATGGTTGAGCAGAACCGCATGCAATTGACAAAGTGTCTCCTCCACCAATCTCTTGATACAGAGAGACAACCAAGCGATAACGATTTCGAACAGCCTGCCCATTAGGGCAATTCAAATGAAACCAAGACCAATTATCTGCTGATGCGCTTTTCGGCCAAGTTACCTTTCCATTCAAACAAAAAGAACCATTCGCATTATACACATCGTCTAAAGCTCCGACAGAGGCTATTTGTTCACAAAAATGTTGCATTAGGGGGGAATGGTAATTAAAAGCAAAAGTTCGAACTCGAAAAATATCCTGAATCGTTTTTGATCGACGGAATTTTTCTAAAATCTTGCCTCTTTTTTGCGGATCAGCCAAACCCTTCCGTTGTTCTTCAGATAAATTCTCCTCAATTATCTTCCATGTTTTCCTCTCCACACGATCACCTAACCACTTCCCAACTGTATACCTATACAAAAACCAAAACCATGAAAAATCTTTTTCATATCCTTCTTCTTTTTTGCATTTTATTATTTCTATATTATTGTTCATTGTCTTCCACCTCATATCAAAAAGATGATTAAATGGAAATATTCCTCGCGGGCTTGCCCCGAGGATACCTTGCAAGGAAAGGTTTGGGAAACCATTGGTTTCCCAAGGCGATAGCCAGATATATTTATAGTGATATACTGATAATATGACAGAACATATTATCAAAAG
>JAZDNE010000096.1:0-8364 GCA_043800235.1 bacterium
CTTGGCGCTACTAAGACGATTATTGACCTGTTGGAGTTGTTTTTTGAGAAAGTGGAATAGTCTTATATTTCGCTTAAATAACACTTCTTGTTTAGTTTCGGCATAGGTGTGAAGATCTTCAAGTAAACCTATTTTAGCCAGCAGGATTGAGTCTTTTTTATCTGTTTTGATTTTCCTAATCTGGGATGATAGATGTTTTTTCGTAATAATGGGATTGATAACAAAGACCTTTTTAAACCCTTTTTCAATTAACGCAAATGTGATACCATAATGGTATCCTCCAGTGGCTTCGATCACTATTGGTGTATCCTCTATTTCTTGATAGGACTGCAAAGTTTTTATCAAGCCAGGAATGCTTTTGTGGTCGTTGCCACATTGGAGGTTCTCGGTTGTTTGGTCTAAATGGATAAGACCTATATCGAGTTTCCCTTTGGAAACATCAATGCCGATAGATTGCACCATACAATTATTTCTTAGATGAATTAAACGGCAACCACCAATTTGAAAGACATTCTCGTTAGTTATTGAAACGTTTCCACTGACGTGGAAAGCCTAAACAGTTTATTGGTCTTTATTTAGAAAAGTGATGGCCAAAGCTATACATCATTTACTTTCTTAGAGGGGTTTAATTCCTAAGGGGTGATGATGAATGTACAGCTTTTGCCATGTATTATATCATTGATTGTAGTATAACTGACTAACCCCTCTGCCCAAAATCCAAAACAAAAAAAACAAAATTAAAATTATTTTTTAGAGCAATCCCGATTGCTATCGGGATTAAAGTAAAACATGCACATCACATAACACGGCATATCTGGTTACGGTTCGCCTCCGGCGAGCCTCCACCCATATTTGCCTCCGCTACGCTACGGCAAACATCAGATATGCCGAAACGTTATACGCAATTCAAAAATATTTTTCGGCTTTTAAAAGGGGAATAAATCTGTTTTTTATTAGAAAGGGGTATAAGGTGTTTTCTCCGCTCCGCTCCGAAAACGATTAAAATATTTTAATACCATCTTATGTATTATATTCTGCATCAGCACTATGAATCTGTGCCCAGGCTTGTAAAAATAGTAAGCCCTGAAAAGATCAATGAAATTTATAAAATTTTTGATAATGAAGAATTTTTAAAATTAAAACCTCGAGCAAGATTAAAATTTTTACAGGAATCGTTACCGATTCCGGATAGTAAACATTTTACATTGGATAATTTCAAAAAGGTGGCTCAGCAAACAGTAGATGAGATGGAAGAATACAATATAGCTCATGTTGATTTACGATTGAGTTTACACCTTGAAAGATGGAAAGATGTGAATGGTGCCGGTCATGCTATAAAAATATATAATCAAGCTCTTTCTGGTTATATTGGGAAATCCATTTCTTATATAGCTGCCATAGATTTAACAAAATCCAAGGATGAAATTAAAAAAAGTTTAGTAGCTTTATTTGAGGAGAAAAACATAAATTTAATTTCAGGGATTGATATTACATTGTGTGAGGGCGATCTAGATAAATTTGAAAAATATTATAAAGATTTATTAGAGATAAGAAATAAATTTAATAAAAAAATTATTATTCATTTAGGAGAATTCACTAGTGGTACAGTCAATCTTGAAATATTAAAAAAACTAAAACCAGATAGAATAGTACATGGAATAGCTTTGTTAGAGTCGGCTGAAGCAATTGAATTTATTAAAAAAAATGAAATTTGTTTAGATATTTGTCCTGTTAGCAATAAAATATTAGGGGTTGTCAATTGGGAACTATATAATCCAATAAAGAAAGCATTAACTATGGGTATCCCGGTGACTGTAAACACAGATGATCCAATAACCTTTAACACAAATATATATAAGGAAATTAAAACAGCTAATTTAAGCCAACAAGAGTTAAAAGTTATAAACGCAAACAGCATAAGATTTGCTGAAAAATTCTGAAAAATTCGAATATGTTGACAACTTCGCTTTCACGCGGTATTATATAAAATCGCAATTAAACATTGCTAAATAGCACATTAAAAATCTAAAGGAGGAGAATCTCATGAAAGAACGAGTCAGAGCAATAATTAAAGAAGACGAAAATATCCTTTTGATTCATAGGATAAAAAAGGATAGGGAATATTGGGTTTTTCCTGGCGGAGGAGTTGAAAATACTGACGCCGATCACAAGTCGGCCTTAGCCAGGGAATGCAAGGAAGAACTTGGTGTTGATGTCCGGGTCAGTGATTTATTTACCACTTATAAATTCGGCGAAACCGACAAAGAACAGTGCGAATACTTCTATTCTTGTGAAATTACAGGCGGGAAACTTGGAACTGGTTCTGGTCCGGAATTTCAAAAGGGGACGCATTACGAAGGCATGTATGCCTTAGAGTGGATACCGTTAAAAGATTTTTTGGCAAAAAACATCCAACCCGAAGAGGTTAAGAAAAAAATGCAAAAGGAGGTTTAAAATGCAGATCGCTATCAATGGCGTTGACAGGGTTGGCAAAAGCCAACAGATAAAACTTCTGCAGTTCTATAATGGCGGAAGTTTTGATTTTGCAAGGCCATTGATTGAATATTCTTCAAGATGGCCTAGACTGAAAAGTCATGATATGTTCAACTGGTGGTTCAAGGAAGTGGGGTTCAACGAATTTCTGGATATCATCCTTGAGTCGTTAAATATCAGACATTCAGAATTTGAAGATGGGGTTGTAATTTTGGATCGAGGAACGCTCATGTTCAAAGCTGTATGCGCGACGACCATGTCAGTAAGAATGGGTTTGGAGCTTCTTGATTCCATGAAAGAAATTGACTCGCGTTTTGCTCAAGGCCTTTCTTATGAGTTGGACGAAGAGCATAATATCCTTCTGGAACGAGATGTTGCATACCAAAACTCTATCAAGCCTTATCTCTCATTGTTGCAAAACGAATCAAGCGATTTTACGGATGAGGAAAATGAATTTTACCTATGTTATCAAAGTTTGCTCGAAAAAGCGATCTCGATATATTTCAGAAGCGGCACAGTTGATAGAATAAGAGTGGACAGATCAATCTGCGATATTCAAAACGAGCTGAGACTGTTGCTTAACAGAATGGCAGGCCTGTCGTTACCTGAAGTATGCGGTGGTGTAAGGCAAATTATTGGATTCGGAGGTTTGAGCGAGTGCGGGAAAAGCAGTTTTGCGGAACATTTTTACAAAAATAAAGGGCACTACCGGCTGAAACTTGGGTATTTCGTGGAGGTTCTCAAAAGACGCGGCGAGAATGATACGCCGGAAAGCGTTGCGATGGAATTTTTGCATTTTTGCAAGATGCACTACTATGTAGAAAATTTTACACTCGAGAGCTTGCATGAGCCGTATACCCCAGCCTTCCTCAAACTGTTGTTCGGGCCGAAATTTAAAATCGCATACCTGGATGCTCCTTTTGAAGCAAGATGCAAACGCGCCTCTGTTGAACGAGGAGTTTCGTTAGCTGATGCCGAAAAAGAAACAAAAAGCAAAGACCTCGTAAAAGAAGGCAGGGGGGCAAAAATTGTTGGTGAGATAGCCGATATCACATTTAACAATTCAGATGGTAAACATCGCGAGAATATGCTAAGATTTGAAAAGACAGTTATGTCTTGATGTAAGTTAGCACCGGGAGGAGATTGTCGAAATAATCTCCTCCTATTTTTTTAATAAATAAGAATAAAATATTTATGTTGCATAGAGTTCGTGCGATTATTTTGAAAAATAATCAGCTATTAACTATCAAGAGGGTAAAAACAGATATTACATATTTTGTTTTTCCTGGAGGCGGCGTGGAGCCGGGAGAGGGTCTGGAAGAGGCTATGAAAAGAGAATGCAAAGAAGAACTTGGAGTTGATATTAATATTATTAAGGAATTTGTTTCGGAAAGATTCGATAAAGGCGAAATAAAACAGCTAGAACATTTTTATATATGTGATATTGTTTCAGGGGAACTTGGCACTGGAAACGGTCCGGAGTATGACGAAAATTCAAATTATGAAGGGACGCATGAGATCGAGTGGCTTGATATTGATGACAATATATTTAATTATGATTTGAGACCGAAGGAGGTTGTTATAAAATTAATAAATAGCTTGAAAGATGATAAAAAATTTAAGATTCAATAGGAATAGAAATAATACGAACGGTATATTTTCCGTCGAAGATCAAAAATTTTTTTATAAAATTCTTTGTTTGGATGATTACGAAAAGGAATTGAATGGCTATCGAATTATCAAAGAAGAGTATCCTGTGGCAAATTTAATTTTTAATGGATATATAAATAATAAAAAGAACGGACTTTTGATTTTTGAATACGAGAAGACTATCGAGAAAAACCATGGTTTATTGGTTGATGTTTTTTCCAACAGCAAAAGCTATCAGGCGGATGAAGATATTTTTGACCGCATATTAAAAGTTTATAAAAAAGCTTTCCAAAATAGTTTTAAAAAAACTAGTTCAAAAACTTCTGACGTATTTTTTAAAGACAGAATAGAAACAAGGCTTAAAAAATATTATAAACAAAGTTTTTTCGAAGAAACAGGTAAATTAAATTTTGTTTTTAAAAAATGGGAAATTAAGAATATTCAATTTAAAAAAATAATCAGCTTTTTAGAAAAATTTTTACTTAATAAAAAGCCCGAGTATTGTGTTTTATCGCAATGCGATCCAAATGATTTAAATATCGGAATAAAGCCGATTGTCCTCGATTATCTTGGCGGAGGATACAATCCGTTAATGGCTGAATTTGCAATTATTTTTTGGTATTGCGTCGCACAAGGCAATTATTTTTCAGTTATTTATAATAAAAAAGAGTACGCGGACCACCCGAATATTATCAAAAAGATTGATAGGGTAAATTTCAGAAAAAGGAAACTTGATCATTCCCCAAGCAGAAAAAGAATCGCTTTTTTAATTAATTGCATAGAAAGAGTAATTGATCCATTGATAAATAAAATGCCAGATAATTATGACTGGTATGGGGATTTTAAAAATTATTTAGCAATGAGAATTATTTCCGTTTTTAATATTTCGACAATGAAAGAAAAGGATAAAAATTTATCTTTAGCTTATTTGGATATTTTTTATAATCAGTTAAGCATAAGTAAGACCTCGCAATTAATAGAGGCGGTTAAAAAAATATGAGCGATTTATCAATTGCAAAATACAGGGAAACAGAAGACGCCTTTTTTCATTATTTAAGCAAAAATTTAAATAAAAGTTTATTGTTTTACGCTGTAGCGGGAAGCGTGTCTCGAGGCGATGTTATCCCTGGCTGGAGTGATATAGATGTGTTGGTTGTCATTCGGGAATATAACAAAAAAAATGTATTAATAATTAATAATGCCCTATTAAATAATTCTTCAGGCATTAAGATCGGCTTAACGTTGTTTTCTTCTAATGACTTCACGAATATCAAGATGTTTAAAGACCCTAAAACTTTGTATTCGATTGAATTAATCGATCAGGAGATTTGCAAGCCCAAAATAGTTGATAAAAAAATAAAAAATAACATAAATAAAATTAAGAATACATCATCGTGGTACAGCAAAGATAGTTTGGCTGGCATCATTCACGGTTACAAGCATGCCTTGTTCCCGATTAGTAAATATGATGAAAAAATAGTTTATAAAAAATTAGCGACTATATTAAAGATTATTCTAAAACAAAAAGGGATAACAGCTCATAGTTATAACGATGTTGTAAATATCGCCAGAAGCGAATTGAAAGGCCTTGATATAAAATTTAAGAACCCAATTTATATAATGAAAAATTCAGATACATCTTTAAGGCGATATAATGATTATGTTAAATTCCTCGCATGGTTGGAAGATTATCCGAGATTCTAAATAGATAAATTGTATGAATAAAAAAATAGTAATTTTTGACTTGCTTGGCGTTATAACTAAGGAGTCAATGTTCGCCACAAATATTATCTACCCGATGGTAAAGGATAAAATATCGTATGATTTATTTAAAAATAAATATCTACTCTACGCCACTGGGAGTATTGATAAAAATGATTTTTGGGAGTTTATTTGTTTGAAAAAAGATATAGAAAAATTCGAAAAAAGAATTATCAAAAAAACATTGTTAACGCCTGGAATTAAAAAAGTGATGACCGATTTGGCAGCATCATGCTGTGAATTGTATCTAGCTACAGAAATTCCGCAAAGATGGGGGGAATTATTGCTGGAAAAAGGAGGAATAAAAAAGATTTTTAAAAAGAAGTTCTACAGCAGCGATCTTTTAGCCACAAAACCTTTTTCTAGTTTTTATAAAAAAGTTTTTAGCACTATTAACAATGGCGAAATATATTATATTGATGACACTTTGATAAATTTGATTGCGGCTCAAAAAATAAAATCGCTAAATACAGTTTTTTACGCCCCTGAAGATAAATTTAGTTTTCGAAAGGAAATAAATTTTAATATTGATAATTTAAAAAAATTAAATGAAGTATGCAAAATAAAAAAGTAACAATCAAGCTTCCGTATATAACAGAGAAAATATTCATTGGCAATAAAATGCTCGATTTTGTAATATCGAAAATAAAAAACAGAAAGTATGATAAGCACATTTTGATTGTCGACATAAACGCTAAAAAAGACCGAAGAGAGTATTTTAAAAAGTTGATTAAAAATTTGAACGTTGCAGATATAATAATTTTGCACCCAACTCCAAATTATAAAAGTTTTAAGGAGTGCGAAAGAATTATTGAAAGATTAATAAAAGTTAAAGCTTCAAGGAAAAGCTGTCTTATATCAGTGGGCGGCGGTTATGTGTCGGATATAACCGGGTATGTGGCTTCAAATTATATGCGCGGAATCGGATTTGTTCAAATATCCACTACGCTAATGAGCATGGTTGACGCGGTGATTGGCAAAGTTGCAATTAACTATGGAGATATTAAGAATTTACTAGGATCATTTTTTTGTATTTAGCGATTTGGATTTTTTAACTAGTTTGAAAAAAGATGAAAAAATTTTAGGGTTGCCGGAAGTGTGGAAGCATGCTTTGATAAAAAGAGACAACGGAATAATTAAAAAAATAGAAAGCTATTTAGCAAATTTTTCAAATAAGCATTATTCGGAATTTATTTATTTTTCAATGAAGGTCAAAAGGTCATGCGTTTTGCCTGATCATGATGATAAAAACGGCAATCATAAAGCTTTGAGCCTGGGGCACACGTTTGCAAATTTTTTGGAGAGAGAATCAAAGATGCGCCATGGTGTTGCGGTAATGTATGGTATTGTTTTTGTTGCGATCCTGTCTCATAAGCTCGGCAAGTTGTCAGCTAAAAATTATAATCAGATAATTAAGACTGCCAGGAAATTCGAAAAAAACATCGGATTGTTAAAAAATATTCAAAAAAATATAGATGAAGATATGGCTTTAGATAGTTTTTTTTCTGACAAAATAAGCGAAAATAATTCATTAAATTTTGTTCTTCCAACCGATTCAGGCTATATGATATACAAAAGCGTACCAAAAGATTGTGTTATTAATACGCTTACTGAATTTAAAAATATAAAATTTGGAAAAATTGCTTGACATATAATTTTGCTCAATATTTAAATAAAAAAGAGTTTAGGGGCAAGGGGAATTCACCCCTTTAATTCCCCTCTTCCCCTTGCCCCTAAACGAAAAAATCAAATTTATTAATAATGTAGCCTATCAAATTATTAAAATTTATTGAAAATATTTTTTGAACTCGCTCCTTTCAGTCGCGCCCCGCTGCGCTCTCGCCTCCGCTATGCTACGGCTCGGGGCGTATAACACAGCGTATGCGGTTCGGGGCTCGGCTCGCCCCTCCCCCATATTTTTGCTCCCGTTGGTCGCAAAAACATCGCATACGCTGAAACGTTGTACGAAATAAATTTTTTATCTATACTGAAATCAAGAGTTTAGTGTATTGAACAGGGGCGAAAATTTGATGTTTTATTTATAGAGGGGGAAAGGAATATTTTTTATAAATTTTAATTTTTTAATTTAAATAATTATGGAAACACCAATGAAAAAAATTACACCAAACATCATGGTCGCTGATGTAAACGCAACCGTTGATTATTACAAAAATAATTTGAATTTTCAAATTGTAATGGGAGTGAATGAACAAAAGGAGGTCAAAATGGGTGATTCTGCTACAGGATCAACCCTAACTTGGGCAATGATTAAAAATGGTGATGTTGAAATTATGCTTCAAAGAGAAGACAGTATGATTGAAGAATTACCAGAATTTAAGAGATTGAAAATTGGGGGAACATTCACTCTGTATATCAGTATGCAAGATGTAAAGACTTTCTACGGCAAAATAAAAGACAAAGTTGAAATCGTAAAAGATATGCATAAAACTTTTTACGGTG
>JAZDNE010000052.1:0-8383 GCA_043800235.1 bacterium
TTAGTCATAAATTTCCAGATTTCGAGGCATAATTTTTCAAACAAATTTTGCGGTTTAGCCTAAGCTAAGCCAAAAAATTTTTTGGAAAATTTGACCGAAATATGGGAATTTAGGACAAAGAGGTATTCGGCGACAGTCCCAGTATATCACACCTTTAAAAAAAAGAAAAACAAGCCAGAATGTTCGTTCTGGCTTGGTAAAATAAAAATCTAAAAATATGTTTTAACGATAACGATCTAAACTGCGAAGGATTTTAAAATACAATCCTTCAACAATTTTTTCCTGCGCCTCTCCCATTTTGACATAATGATCAAGACCTGGAGCCGCATTGATTTCCAATACCCAATATTTCCCTGCGACAGGTGGCGCGCTTATGCATTCGTCAACCATTATGTCCACGCCACACAAACGCAAGTTCATATCGCGAGTTAAACGAACAGCAAGATCAGAAAAACTCGGATGAACGATAGCAGTTACATCAACTGAATCACCACCTGTGGACAAATTAGCGTTGTCTAACAAAAATATCCTTTCTTCGGAAGATGGCACGGAGTCAAATGTTAATCCTGCCCGCTTGAGCTTTTCGACAATACGAGGGTCATCCATTTTAATGCAAGTCCCTCGTTTCTCGGCTATAAACTGTCGTTGTTTTTCTTCTATCAGTCGTTTTATTGACATTTTACCATCCCCTGCAACATTTAAAGGTATTCGTTCATAAGCGGATATAAGATCATTATCAAGCACTACTAACCGATAATCTCTCCCTCG
Organism: bacterium; assembly: GCA_043800235.1. Classification (GTDB taxonomy): domain Bacteria; phylum Patescibacteriota; class Patescibacteriia; order JAZDEU01; family JAZDEU01; genus JAZDNE01. The sequence goes on from JAZDNE010000052.1 coordinate 769, forward strand.
CACTATTCTTTGCGCTAATGCCACGCGATCAAATTTGAAAATAGCGCGCATGGCGCGATAAAACTCGCGTTTATTATGAACAATTGCAACTCCTGAACCTTGGCTTCCGCTATTTGGTTTAACAACAACTGGAAAGCCAAGTCTCTTTGCGTAAGCATACGCATCATCAAGTCTGCGTCTGTTTGCCCCTATGGCTTTCGCCCAATCATTTGAAAAAAATGTTTTGCTGCAAGGAATAATAGGATAACCGAGTTTTTTCATAAAAAAATTAGCGTAATCTTTATCCTTTGCTATGTCCGACGCGCCGACTGGATTAAGATCAAGAGCATTATATCGAAAATAAGACTTCTTTCCGCTTTTGAATGTAATCTGACCGGCAATGCCCCATTCCGATTCCAGCAATACGCTCGCGCCTATCTGTGGAGCGAGTTTTTGCAACAACCTTCCTAATACTAATGATTCCTTTTTAAATTTTTTTATATTTCTCATAATCATACCTCCTTTTTGATTGAGAAAAAAATATTTTAGATGTCCCATCCGTTTATCTTATAAATATATTTGCATATTTATATTTTTTTGTAAATATGGCAAAGTTATTATGGAGTTGTGGATAATTAGGGGGATAACTAAGACTTGTAAAATTTTCTTGCTTAAGTATAATAAAGAAATATGCGGAGTAAAAATATGCTATCATTCATGATATTAAAAACTTTTAGAGAATCGCTCGAAATATGAAGGTTGTAAAATTATATTTAAAGCCCAAATCGTTAATTTTGAGATAATGGGACTGTCGCCGAATGCTCCTTTAGTCATAAATTTCCAGATTTCAAGGCATAATTTTTCAAACAAATTTTGCGGTTTAGCCTAAGCTAAGCCAATGAATTTTTTGGAAAATTTGACCGAAATATGGGAATTTAGGACAAAGAGGCATTCGGCGACAGTCCCATAATATGTCCATATCGCAATCTATAATTTTAGGCATAATGCAAGGCATTGCCGAATGGCTTCCAATTTCAAGTTCCGGGCATCTTGTGATCGCGCAAGAATTTTTTGGTTTGCAAAATGCAATGTTTTTTGATATTATGCTACATATAGCTACGATTTTTGTAGTTTTTATTGTATTTTGGAAAGATATTAAAGAGATTTTAAAGGCATTATTTAAAAGAGATTTTAGAAGCGAGTATGGGAAATTAGCAATATATGTAATTATAGGGAGCATTCCGACAGGAATTATTGGATTTTTATTTTGCGACACTTTTGAAAAATTATTCTCTAATTTATGGGCTGTTGGCGGAGCATTGATGGTGACGGGCATATTGTTGTTATTGACAAGAAAAAAACATACCTATATCATTCCGCGCTTGACACGGCATCCAGAAAACTTAAAATATAGTTTACCTAATTTGATTCCGCATCAAGCGCAAAATGACATAGAGGAGTATAGAGAACTAAATGGCAAATCTTCTTTTTTAATAGGTATTGTTCAGGGTATAGCTATTATCCCTGGAATTTCGCGAAGCGGATCAACCATAAGCGCTGGAATTCTAATGGGCATAAATAAAGAAAAAGCGGCTCGATTTTCATTTTTATTGAGTATCCCCGCTATTATAGGCGCATTTTTGTTAGAATTTAACAGATTGGATATGCCAACTAATAGCGCACAAACCGCGCGGATTTTAACTGGTATGATTGCCGCGATGTTAGCAGGGTATATATCTCTAAAGTTATTATTAAAAATAATTAAATTAGAAAAATTTTATTTGTTTGGATACTATTGCATAGCGGTGAGCGCAATACTTATAAATATTTTATTATTCGTTAAATAAACAAATTTGAATTGTTTGTGATTTTAGATTTATAATTTTTAAAATTTTATAAATTTAAAATCTGCAATCTAAAATTTATGAAGGGAGTAATTATCGCTGGCGGGAAGGGAACAAGGCTTATGCCTTTAACAAAAGTCGTAAATAAAAGTTTATTGCCTATATATGATAAACCTCTTATATATTATCCGATAATTAAACTTCGCGACGCAGGTATAACAAATATTTTAATAACCAGCGGGAGCGAGCATGCTGGACAATTTTTAGATTTATTAGGTTCGGGAAAAGCCTTAGGAGTAAAATTATCCTATGAAGTCCAGGAAGAGCCAGGGGGAATCGCTCAAGCTTTGGGATTGGCGGAAGATTTCGCGGATAGTCATAAAATAGTCGCGATATTAGGCGATAATATATTTGAACACGAATTGAATAATGCAGTTGAAATTTTTAAGCGGCAAAAAAATGGGGCGAGAATATTTTTAAAAGAAGTTGCGGATCCTGAACGATTTGGCGTCCCGGAAATTAAGGACGGTAAAATAGCAAGCATTGTAGAAAAACCTGCAAATCCGCCGACAAATTACGCTGTCGCAGGAATTTATATGTATGATAATCAAGTTTGGGAAGTGATTAAAAATTTAAAACCTTCCGATAGAGGCGAATTAGAGATAACTGATGTTAATAATTTTTATGTTCGAAAGGGAATTATTAGTTATGAATTTTTAGAAGGAGAATGGATTGACGCGGGTAATTTTAACTCGTTGCTTAGAGCAAATATGCTGATGGCAAAAAAAACGCCTGAAATAAATTTTTAAAAAAAATAGGGGGGAAGATAAAAATGAATCAAGATAAATATAATATCTCGGAATCCGAATATAAAAAATATTTATCGCAAGAAACACAGGAATATATTAACAGGCTCCCTTGTTATGATGCTGCTAAAATGCGTAATCCGGGGGAGACAGGGGTATTGCGTTGGACCAAATAAATGTAATTTATGCTCAAAAAAAACTTCTAAAGGCTTGGCGCGCTAAGCCTTTTTTATTAGTTTGATAAAATGCAATAGCGTCGTACAATGTATCTTATGCGACGCCTCATCACTGATATAATAATCTATTTATTTATATTTTAAAAATACCTAATTTCTTTTCCATTTCATTTTCTTTTGATTCCGTTTCTTTTTCTTTATCTATAATTACATCTATCTCTGTCGCTTCTTTCAATAATAGTCCTTTTAAATTTTCTATGTTATCCATTGTAGAATTTTTTTTGCCAAATTGAATTTTAACTATGCTCTTTATATTAAAATTTTTTTTAAAGCTATATTTAGCGCAAATAGAACATAAAATTTTTAAAATTTTTTGATGCGGCAACCGCCCAGATGCCTTTTGATTGTTTATAAGGACGCAAAGAGGTCCTGGTATTTCCTTTGGTTGAATTAGCAAATCATTATATGAGGCTAATTTTAATAATTTTTTATTTTCTAAATCATTTCGACCAATAATCAAAATTTTATTTTTAACCATAAATATCCTTCCCCATTTTAAAAATTTTAGAAGATGTTCAGTTAACTTTATTTTTTCTTTTATTATTTTTAATTTTCTCGCATACTCAAAATCTGTTAATAGACATCCTCCACTGGGCGTCGCAAAATATTCAATATTATACTTTTCTGCCAATTTTAATTGAACACTGCGAGATCGTCCATTTATATCATATAATTTTTTTCTATCAACTATTCCTGTTTTTTCAGGAATTGTTTTATCAAGCAGTTTTGCCGATAAAGGTCGCAATAAATATCCATCTAATTTTGCTTCCCTCTCAATCAAAAATAATTTGTTTTTCATTTGCGATTTTGGTCTTTGTCCAACTACTTCTCCTGTAAAAATAAAATTAGCATTCTCTTTTTCCATAATTTTTTTTGCGGTTTTAATCATCAAAATTTTACAATCAATGCATGGATTAAGATTTTTCCCAAAACCATATTTAGGAGAATATAATAATTTAATATATTTAGCCGTTAAATCAATATTTTTTAATGTAATATTAAATTTAGCTTTCAAATATGCTGTCTCTTTTTTTATTTCTTCTTCATTTTTATAATCAAAAAAAGGGGTGATAAACCTAATTGGTATGATTTCTACTTCTCCTTTTGCGGCATCGCGAATTATTTGTATAGCTAAAATACTATCTAACCCCCCTGAATACAAACAAATTGCTTTAAATTTATGATAGTCCATAAGTTATACAATTTAGTATATAAAATAGATATATAATTTGCAAACAGCTCAGTAGCTAATTATGGGACTGTCGCCATATAATGGACATGTCGCCGAATCCTTTTGTGTCATCCTGAACGGAGCATAGCGGAGTGAAGAGCCTGCCCTGAGCGATAGCCGAAGGGATCACATGGTTAAGCGAAATTAACTTCGGGATTCTTCGTCTTAGGGCTCAGAATGACAAAAAATCGGTATTCGGCGACAGCCCCATTATATTTGCAGATTATAATTTATATAAAGTTATGTCTAATAAATTTGTCAAAAAGGAGGAGGAAATATTAAAATTTTGGGATGATAATAAAATTTTTGAAAAATCGGTCGAAAAAGAAGCGCCGAATGGCGATTATGTTTTTTATGACGGACCGCCGTTTGCGACTGGAACTCCGCATTATGGGCATATTGTCGCCAGCATTATGAAAGATGTTGTGCCGCGTTATTGGACAATGCGCGGCTACCGAGTGGAACGGCGATGGGGATGGGATTGCCATGGGCTTCCGATTGAAAATATCGTTGAAAAAGAAATTGGTTCAAAGGCGAAAAAAGATATTGTGGAAAAAGTCGGTGTGGCAAAATTTAACGAGATGTGCCGATCAAAAGTTTTGGATTATGTAGAGGAATGGAAAAAAGTTATGACGAAATTAGGAAGATGGGCGGATATGGAAAATAGCTATAAAACGATGGATTTGGATTTTATGGAGTCTGTTTGGTATGTTTTTAAAGAGCTTTACGACAAGGGTTTGATTTACGAAGGCTACCGCTCAATGCACATCTGTCCGCGATGCGAAACGACGCTTTCTCAGTCGGAGGTTGCCGAGGGATATAAAGATGTGAAAGATTTGTCTGTTATTGCAAAATTTGAATTGGTTGACGAACCTAATACTTTCGTTTTGGCATGGACGACTACGCCATGGACATTGATTGGCAATGTGGCTTTGGCGGTTGGGGAAGATATTGAGTATGTTGTTGTTGATGTCGTAATGCGTGAAGGTGTGTTAAAAGTTGTTGACATTGATAAGATTGAAGACACAAAAATTCCTAAATTATATATTGAAAGATTAGTTTTAGCAAAAGACAGGGTGGAAGATGTATTAAAAGATAAAACTTACAAAATTATAAAAGAATTTAAAGGCAAAGATTTGCTCGGCAAAAAATACAGATCAGTTTTTGATTATTATTCCAATAATGAAAATTTAGAAAACAAAGAAAACGGATGGAAAATTTATGCGGGAGATTTTGTGACGACAGAGGAAGGAACGGGCATTGTGCATATCGCGCCGGCGTTTGGAGAAGATGATATGAATTTAGGGAAAAAATATAATTTGCCTTTTATTCAGCACATCGGAATGGACGGAATTATAAAAAAAGAAGCGGCGGATTTTGCGGGAATGAGCGTGAAGCCGTCGGGAGACCATACAAAAACAGATGTTGAAATTATAAAATATTTAGCTAAAAATAATGTATTATTCGCGAAAGAAAAATATGAGCATAGCTATCCTCATTGTTGGAGATGCGACACTCCGCTTTTAAATTACGCGACATCCTCGTGGTTTGTCGCTATTACAAAAATTAAAGAGCAGATGCTCGAAAACGCGAAAGGCATAAACTGGTCGCCAGCTTATATTAAGGAAGGCCGTTTTGGGAATTGGCTTTTGGGCGCGCGCGATTGGTCAATCAGCCGGCAAAGATTTTGGGCGTCTGTAATTCCCATTTGGAAATGCGAAAAATGCGGAGAGATAAAAGTTATTGGTTCTGTTAAAGAGTTAGAAGATTTAAGCGGAGAAAAAATTACTGATATTCATAAACATATTGTTGATGAGATAAAATTTCAATGTAAAAAATGCGATAGTGAGATGACGCGTATCCCTGATGTTTTAGATACTTGGTTTGATTCAGGATCAATGCCGTATTCGCAAATGCATTATCCTTTTGAAAATAAAGAAAAATTTGAGAAAAATTTTCCAGCGAAATTTATCGCGGAAGGTATCGATCAGACGAGATGCTGGTTTTATTATATGCACGCGATTGCGACTGGAATAAAAAATACGCGCGCGTATGATAATGTTATAGTAAACGGAATAGCGCTTGCGGAAGATGGCAAGAAAATGGCAAAAAGATTGCAAAATTATCCTGATCCGATGGATGTGTTAGGGCGATATGGCGCGGACGCTTTGCGTTTTTATTTATTAACTTCGCCAGTTATGCAGGCTGAAAATTTGAATTTTTCGGAGAATGGAGTTGTAGAAGCTTTGCGAAAAAATATAATGCTTATTGATAATGTGTTGAAATTTTACGAAATGTTTGCGGTGGAAAAGAGGAATAATAGTTCCTGCGAAAAAGCGGAAAATGTTTTACAGAGTGATAATATTTTAGATAAATGGATATTGGCTAAATTGTGTCAACTTGCGACTGGTGTCACTAAATATATGGATGGGTACGATTTGGTGAGGAGCAGTCGTTTAATTACGGAATTTATTGATGATTTATCGACATGGTATTTGCGGCGGTCGAGAGATAGGTTTAAAGGTTCTGATGAAGAGAAAAAAACAGCGTTAGAAACGACGCAGTTTGTTTTAATAGAACTTTCAAAAATTATGGCGCCGTTTATGCCCTTTATTGCGGAAGATATATGGCAGAAGGTTGCGGGGTTTAATTATGAGGATGGAAATAGAAGCGTGCATTTGGAAGAATGGACAGAAGAAAAATTAAAAGTTTGTTATGATGGATTTAAAGTGTTTAAAGTTATTGAAGATATGGCGAAAGTAAGAAAAATTGTTGAAATTGGGATGGCGTTAAGGGCGGAGGCGAATATTAAAGTTAGGCAGGCGCTTTCGAAATTGGAAATAAAGGGTGCGGAGTTAGCAGATGATTATCTTACTTTAATTAGGGATGAGTTGAATGTTAAAGAGGCAAATATTGTTGAAAATATTAAGGATGTAGACGGCGTAAAGATTGCGAGCGATGGAGAAATTGCGGCAGGATTATATATTAATCTCACGCCTGAATTAATACAAGAAGGAATTGCTCGCGAAGTTATCCGCCAGATTAACGCAATTAGAAAAAATAAGGGGTTTACTATAAAAGACCGCGTCAAAGTATATTATACAACCAATAGCGATGCCGTGAATAAAGCGCTTTCTGAAATGGAATCGCAAATTAAAGAGGGAACTTTGGCGGATGAGATTATTTCTTCTGATGTTGAGGATGGGGAAGAAGTTAAGATTAATGGGGAAGTTGTTGTGTTGAAGGTGGAGAAAATATAAATAAAAACGGACAAAAATGGATGTCAGAAATGTGATTTTGGGATAGATTTCTTGCATTGAGGTCAATGTATAGATGTTTTTGATGCGAGGTTGAAATATAATGGGACTTATGCCGAATGCCTCTTTGTCCTAAATTCCCATATTTCGGTCAAATTTTCCAAAAAATTTCTTTCCCTTAGCTTAGGCTAAACCGCAAAATTTGTTTGAAAAATTATGCCTCGAAATCTGGAAATTTATGACTAAAGGAGCATTCGGCGAC